>CAJUBL010000058.1 GCA_910584665.1 uncultured Muribaculaceae bacterium
CGGCTTCCTGCATGTGGTATCCCGAGATCGATATCGAGTTGAATTTAGGCATGTTCTGAGATGTATACTCGAATATGTCGGCAATGATGCGCATAGAGAACTCAGGCGGATAGATATATGTATTACGGACCATGAATTCTTTGAGGATATCGTTCTGGATAGTACCTGCCATTTCCTCAAGTCTGGCACCCTGTTCAAGACCGGCATTGATATAGAAGGCGAGCACGGGAAGTACAGCGCCATTCATAGTCATGGAAACTGACATCTTGTTAAGTGGGATGCCATCGAAGAGAACTTTCATGTCTTCGAGAGAGCAGATTGATACGCCTGCTTTGCCTACATCACCTACTACACGTTCATGATCAGCGTCGTATCCACGGTGTGTGGCGAGATCGAAAGCGACTGACAGACCTTTCTGACCCGAAGCGAGATTACGGCGGTAAAAGGCATTGGACTCGGCGGCTGTAGAGAAGCCTGCATACTGACGTATGGTCCATGGACGCATCGCATACATACCGCTGTATGGTCCACGAAGGAATGGCGGAATACCGGCAACATAGTTGAGGTGTTCCATACCCTCGAGATCTTCTTTTGTATATACAGGTTTAACGGGAATGAGCTCTGGTGTGAGCCATTCCTCTCCGGTTACAACAGCACCCTTGGGGCCGTTGAAAGCATCGGCGGTAATATTGACTGATTTAAAATCGGGTTTCATGCTGCGGAATTATTTAAGGAGTTTGGCGTTGAAAGCCTGGAGAGTCTCAAGGACATTGCTACGCACGTGAATGAAGTTTGTAATACCCTGTGCCTGAAGTTCCTCAGTGCAAGCCGGGGCACCGGCAATGACAAACTCGGCTTTGCCTTCTATAAGTCTGAAAGCTTCGGGAGCAAATGTGGCATATTCGTCATCGCTGGAACATAGGACGATAATATCGGCCTTGGCATCGAAAGCGGCTTTTACTCCGTCGGAAATTGTCTCAAAACCGATATTGTCAATGATCTCATATCCGGCACAGCCGAAGAAGTTGGATGAGAACTGGGCACGTGCGAGACGCATAGCGAGGTTTCCGATGGTGAGCATGAACACTTTGGGTCGGTTTGCGGCGTGTTCGGTGTTGAGTCGTAAAGCTTCGAAATCGCTTGCCTGACGTTTGGATGAGAGTGCGTGTCCTGAGTTGGCAGTCTCGTGGTTGGCACATCCGCAGCCACATGTACCTTCGGTTTTTTCTATCTTGTCAGCGGCCATCTCGCTGAAATTCGGATACTGGTTGGTTCCGAGAAGAATTTCCTTGCGGCGGGCCATGTCGGTGTGACGTTTTTTGCTTGACTCGTTGACCGATTTCTGTATTTCGCCATTGTTGACGAGAGTGAAGAAGCCACCCTTATCGTCAATGTCGATGAAAAGTTTCCATGCCTCGTGGGCAAGAGAAACAGTAAGAGTTTCAACGTAATATGATCCTCCGGCAGGGTCTACGACCTTGTCAAGGTGGCTTTCTTCCTTAAGAAGGAATTGCTGGTTGCGTGCAATACGTTCCGAGAATGTATCGGGTGTTTTGTAGGGCTGATCGAAAGGTAAGGTGGTTATAGAGTCAACCCCGGCAAGAGCTGCAGACATAGACTCGGTCTGACTACGTAGAAGGTTTACGTGTGCGTCATATATTGTCTGGTTAAAGCGCGAGGTGGATGCATGAACGAACATCTTGCATGCACAGTCACACTCAGGATGGTATTGTTTTACGATCTGAGCCCAGAGCATGCGTGCGGCACGGAACTTGGCCAGTTCCATGAAGTAGTTTGATGAGATACCCATGTTGAATTTTACACGTCGGGCAACGGCATCGATACCTATACCGGCGTCGGTAAGAGCTGTGAGCCACTGTGCGCCCCAGGAGAGTGCGTATCCGAGCTCCTGAAAGATATAGGCGCCGGCTGCGTTGAAAAGTTCGGAGTCAATGGCTATAACTCGTATGGCGGGTACATCGGCAACCGTTTCTATAAGTTCTTTTGCCTGAATTGTAAGGTCTGCCGGGATCTCGGTACCATGCTTCAGGGCGCGACGCAAGGGGTTGTAGTCTATAGACCCGTGAAATGTTTCGGTGGCATTTTTCTCTTTGAGGTAGGCAACAAGAACCCTTGCGAGTTCTACAGCCTTGGACGGGCAACAGTTGAAGTTGATTTCCACAGAGGCGAGATCAATGCCTTCGAGCATAGTTCTGATAGTTTCGATATCCGGAGACTTGACTTTGAATCCAAGAGAACTGACACCTTTTTTTACGATGTCAAGAGCGATCCTGTTAGCCTCCTGTGGAGTCTCGGCAATGATGTTCTGACGGGTGAGCCAGTTGTTGTCATTACGTGTTCCTCTTACAAAGGGGTACTGACCGGGAAGTGAATCGGTAGTCTTGAGATCGGCGATATCCTCGGCGCGATACATGGGTTGTACGTTAAACCCTTCATTTGTTCTCCAGACCAATTTCTTTTCAAACGGAACACCTTTAAGGTCGGCGTCGACTTTGGCGTGCCATTCCTCGGTAGTCACCGCAGGGAACTGGTCGAACAGTTTTTCTTTTTTTTCTGCCATGATGGGGTTATTAAGTTCGATTTATAGTAGTTTCTCTAAATTTGGTATAGTCGGTTAGCCTTGGACCGGCGAACAAAGTTAATAAACATTCTTGTAACAATCAAAATGTTAAAGGCAAAACAGTGACAAAAACATCTGCTAAGCCGTGAAACCCGGATAAAAGTAATAAAAAAAGCATCGGTCAGTTGATGGCCGATGCTGTAATCTGTATAAAATGATTCAGTCTATCTGTATGACGAGAAAATTGGAACGTTCCCAGAAACGTTTTGAGTCGTTGATACGGAGACTCTTCATGCCTTGAGCGTCAGTCTCCAGAGTATATGTATCGGCCGGCTGGTTCGTGAGTACCTTTGCCTTGGAGGAGTGTAGTGGAAGCAGAGTGAGTGTGCGTTTGTCTGCGCGAGTGAAGTATGATGTCTCGAAGTCGTCAGGCAGAACCTTGGTCTTACGCAGGAATCCTGTCTCGATAAGTTTGTGCTCTTTTAGTTCGTTTTTCTTTCCAAGTGCATAGTAGCATGTAGCAAGTTCATTGCTGAGATCGTTGTTTAGGGTTTCTATCTCTTCCCGTTCCTGGGTTACGATAGCGACAGTCGAGTTCAGGGAATCTACATTGCGTGTCAGATTCTCTATATGTGTGTTGGCATTGGCCAGTGAGGTGCGGAGTGAAGTTATTGTCTTGTCCTGATCATCAATCTGAGCCCGCAGTGTGGCTATTGATTTCTGTAGAGTGGCATTTTGGCTTTGGGATTTGCGTAGTTTGCTCTCAAGGGCATCAAGACGGTCACGACGGGCCTGCAGTTCATTCTGGATAGCGGCAATATCTTCTTTTATCTCCTGACGTCGGTCGGGCGTCTCTTCCGATACATATGGTGTCGTGAGAATATGTTCGAGTTTTTTGATCTGTGCCATTCCGGCCGAAATATCATTCATTAGTGACAGAAGGCTGTCCTGATCGGCAACAGCCTGTGCCAGTTCGGCCTGAGTGAGTTGAAGAGTCTCCTCGGGTGATGTTTTAGACCGTTTGTTTCCGTTGCATGATGCAAGTAGAGCAAGAGTGATGAACGAAATTGAAAGAGTGCGTTTCATTGTTGTTTGAATTTATTTTGATGAATGCGGGGCTGATCGTCGCTGACGTTGCCGCCTACTACAATAACAATCTCGCCACGTGGAGTGTTCACGGTGAAGTGTTCGATCAGTTCACCGAGCGATCCGTTCACGGTTTCATTATGTATTTTAGATATTTCGCGTGAGACAGACGCAGGACGGTCCGGGCTACAGGCATCAGACAATTGCTGCAATGTCTTAACAAGCCGTAGCGGTGATTCATATAAAATGAATGTGCGCTGATCGGCAGCCAGAGTTTCGATCCGGGATGTCCGGCCTTTCTTTGGAGGGAGAAATCCTTCGAAAACAAAACGGTCGCACGGTAATCCTGAGTTTACCAGAGCCGGGACAAATGCGGTGGGTCCGGGAAGTGTCTCGACATCGATTCCGGCCCGACGGCATTGGCGTGATAGCAGGAAGCCGGGATCTGAAATACCTGGTGTGCCGGCATCAGAAACCAGTGCGATATTCTCTCCGCCCATCAGACGTGTCACTATAGAATCGGCGGTACTGTGCTCATTATACTTATGGTGACTTGTGAGCGGTGTAGTAATATCAAACTGTCTCATCAGTATTCCGCTCGTACGGGTATCCTCGGCAAGAATAAGGGATGCGTTTCTGAGAGTTTCTATTGCTCTTGGAGTCATATCGGCAAGATTGCCTACAGGAGTAGGCACGATGTATAGTTTCCCGGCCATGGTTCTTACTGATAGTAGTTGGCAAGCAGCTCTATGAATGCCTGGGCATCATCATTGTCCGGATTCCAGCTCAGATCCTCAAACAGATATTCTTTTGCTTCATCGAGTGATTTCATGGCCGACAGCATATCAAGACATTCGACATACTGGGCATCGCTGTTACCGAACAGTTCGCGTCTGAAACGAAACTTGTCGTTAAGGTTGAATACCGTTGAAATGGGACGTCTTGGCTGGATATGTGACTCTTTTACGGGTGTCGCCTCATTAATAATATATGTGCGGTGATAGCCTGTGGTCTCTGGTTCAGGTAGAGGTGTGTCGTCGACAAATGTATTTTCAGCAGTCTCGGTAGTGTTGTTCATGGAAAGTGCCTGCGACGAGTCATCGTCGTCCATAAAAATGGGTTGTGAGGGTTCTTCAACAAACACAGGCGTACTATTGACCGGCATCTGATCCTCAATATTGTCCTCGATATAGTCTGCTGCATTATCAGGTTGAGGACTGTCTGTGTGCGTGTCGCCGGCAGGTGCTTCATCAGTCTCGTTATTGTCGTAAAACGTGTCTTGACAATTGTTGTCTTCGGGGGAAATATTTTCTTCGGTGTCATCCTTGTTTTCGGTCGTTATGACAGCATTGCCAGAAACAGCACTGTCCTCCTCATGAGCATCGTCATCTGAGGTCGGCTTGTCATCTGTGTTTTCGGCGACAGCCTGACCGGCAGTGTTTTCTGTCTCCTCGATCAGCTCGTCAAGACCTTCGGTAAGAGCAAGTATCAGCTGTAACTTCTTGCGGAGTATTTTTATGGCATCAAGCGGCGTTTCCTCACGGTGGCGATGCAGAAGCAACAGGAGTCCGTCGGCTTCGAGCAGTAGCTTTGAAAGTTGGTCGGGTTGTTGGTTCATACTAAGAATATGATTTAGAGTCAAAGATGATGCAAAACTACTAAAAATTTTTTAATAACCATTGTGATATGTATCGTTTCATTTCGGATTGACTGCATAAGGCGTTATTGATCATTATGACGATTGCATGTGAGGGCTTTCCTGTACGGTCAAGTCTGTATCCCGCATATGCCAGCACACCGGTCATAGAGCCGCTTTTAAGTGCCATATGTCCTTCAAGCCGAGTCTTTCCGAGCAGTCCCTTTACAGTTCCCTCTTTTCCTGCAATCGGAAAGGCTGAAACGTAGTTTATGTCATGAGCCATATTTGCGAGTACATGTGCAAGGTCTCGCGGAGTGATGAGGTTGGTTCGCGATAGTCCGCTGAAATCTACCAGTCTTGTTCTGTCCGGTTCTATTCCGATGGAATGGAGAAATGTGTTGACCGAGTCTAAGGCCGATGGTAACGACAGGTCGGCAGACAATGAGCGGCCGATAGCTTCGGCATACAGGTTGTCACTCTCGAAGAGCATATGCCGTAACATGCTTGACAACGGTTTCGACGTGTGAATGAACAAGATGCCGGTATCGGCTGGTTCGGTTATGCTGTTATCAATTGAAATTCCTGCATTCCGTAGATCGGCGGTGAAATCATCTGCGATATAGGCGAAAGGGAACAATTCCATATCCTCATTGACAAGAGCACGGTTGGCGCAGTAATTGAATTCAGACCATCCCGCTCCATAGTCGGTACCGATATCCTCAATCATGGCGGCAGGATTGACCGATGGTTCCGAGGCTATGATATCGATAAAGCCATCGATGTGGTTTATTCCATTTTCATGTATACTTGTCGCAAGACTATAGTCAGCAGACGGATCACCTGAGCCGATAATCATAAGGTTGCCATGAAGAGTGTCTGCAGCGATATGTCCCGAATATCTGATTTGGGTTTCAAACGAGAACCCACACCCTAATTTTGAGAGAGAAGCTGCGGCTGTGACACACTTGAGAGTGCTGGCAGGTATGAAAGCGGTCGATTCCATGCAGGATGTCACTGTATTACCGTTGTAAAGATCAATGATGATATAGCCGACCTGTGCTCCTGGCAGAGTTGACGGTTTCAGGGCTGAGGCATAAGAATCGGATAAGGCAAGGACTATGTACAATAGCAGCCGTATATACCATGAGTGAGACATTTGATGAAAAAGTGGAGTGTCTGATATTTGAATTATGGAGTGAAGTTACACAAAAGTTGAGATATGACAGTATAGTCTGTGGAAAAATTTGTATCTTCGCGACAAATTTCACTATTGTAGCTTTAAATGGTATCGAGAACTCGGGAAAAACTTATAGAGGTTGCTCGGCAACTGTTCGCTTACAAAGGTGTGGAGAATACCACTATGAGCGATATAGCCACGGCGTCAGATAAAGGACGCCGTACTATCTATACCTATTTCAAGAGCAAGCGGGAAATTTATGAGGCTACTATAGAAAGCGACAGCGATCGTATGGTCGAACAGTTAAGATCGGTTGTGGACAAGGCCGACACGGCACCGGGAAAGCTTGAACGATTCATGCGTCACCGTCTTGACCTGTTTGACATGCCCACCCCACGTCCGCGCGGTGTAAGTTTTGACGCGTTGCTGAATCTCGATTTTAACCGTATAGACAAGGTGAGGCGTATGGCTATAACCAAGGAAAAAGAACTTCTAAAGGAAATTCTTGACAAGGGTGTGGCTGACGGAAGTTTTGATGCCGGACAGACACGTCGTTTCATGCCTGTGTTACAGTTCCTGTTGCAGGGAGTCGACCTGTCGATAGCCCATAATAATTTCGAGCATATAGACATCAACCCCGATACATATAAAAATGAAGTGATAGACTTTATAATAAACTCATTAGTAACACATAAAACTACTGAAAAATGAAACTACTCGAAGGAAAGACCGCGTTGATCACAGGTGCTGCCCGTGGTATCGGCAAGGCACTGGCCCTGCGTTTTGCCCAGGAGGGAGCCAACATCGCATTCACCGATCTCGTTATTGACGAGAATGGAAAGGAGACTGAGAAAGAGATTGCCGCATATGGTGTTAAGGTAAAAGGCTACGCTTCTAACGCCGCCGATTTCAATCAGACCAAGGAAGTTGTGGCAGAGGTACATAAGGACTTTGGTTCGATCGATATTCTTGTGAATAACGCAGGTATAACAAAGGATGGCCTTATGATGAGGATGACCGAGGCACAATGGGATGCCGTCATTGCAGTTAACCTCAAGAGTGCGTTCAACTTTATCAATGCTGTTCTGCCTGTAATGCTTCGTCAGCGGTCCGGATCAATCATCAATATGGCATCGGTTGTAGGTGTTCACGGTAATGCCGGACAGAGCAACTATGCCGCTTCCAAGGCAGGACTTATCGCACTTGCCAAGAGCATAGCTCAGGAGGTCGGTTCTCGTGGCATCCGTGCCAATGCGATCGCACCCGGTTTCATCGAGACCGCTATGACTGCCGCTCTTCCGGAGGATGTCCGTGCCGAGTGGTGCAAGAAGATTCCCTTGCGTCGCGGTGGAAAGGTTGAGGATATCGCCAATGTGGCTACATTCCTTGCCAGCGACATGTCAGGTTATGTCACCGGTCAGGTTATACAGGTCGACGGTGGCATGAACATGTAACAGGCATGTTCCATCAGAAAAACTGATACAGATATCCGGAAACCGGGACACCAATGAAAATCCCGGCTTCCGGGTATTTGTTTTAATGTCCGATTTTAAGTACTTTTGTGTCAAATATCATTTAACGGTGAAATAACGATGCTGACATACAATACACAACTCAAGAAACTCATTCTGCCGGAATACGGGCGTAATATACAGCGTATGATCGATCACTGCATTACCATCGAAGACCGTGACGAGCGGTCACACTGTGCCCGTTCCATAATTCAGGCTATGGGTAATCTGTTTCCTGAATTGCGGGATCCGGAGAATAACAACCGAAAGCTTTGGGATCATCTTGTCATAATGTCTGATTTTAAACTTGATGTGGATTTTCCCTGTGATGTAATAAAAGCTGAGTGTCTGGAGACTATGCCTGATCCGGTCATGCGGGATGCTACTTATATAAAGTATCGTCATTATGGACGTATGCTCCCGGAGATGATAGCCAAGGCCGCTGAGATGGAACCGGGGGAGGAACAGGATGCTCTGGTGCTTTATCTCGCCAATCATATGAAGAAGCTCATGCTGGCGGTCAACAAGGATGGTGTTGAGGATGCCAGGATATTCAGGGATCTCAGGGAGATGTCCGATGGTCGTATCAGCCTTGATCCGGAGAATGTGCATCTGCACCAGTTCATGGAGGCGCCGTCGGTTACTGGTAAAAAGAAGAAGAAAAAATGATAAGAGACAATGAAATAACCCTTATAGGATATTTTGGTAAGCCTCATGGGGTCAACGGTGAGATAAATCTGTTGACCGATGTTGATGTTGAGGCGCTGTCTTGTGTCATTGTTGATGTGGATGGTATAAATGTGCCATTTTTTCCTGACTCGGTCCGCCCCCGTGGAACAGGATCGTATCTCGTTGTTATGGACGGACTTACAAATGAAGATGAGGTTATTCCATTAGTCAACAGGAAAGTGTATGCGTTAAAGCAGGAACTTATTTCTGCCGGTGGCGGAGATCCGGGTCCCGATGGGGACGGGTTCTATGCCGAAGATCTGATCGGTTATGATGTAGAGGATGCCGAGGCCGGATTGTCAGGAATTATAGAAGATGTCGATGATACGACTGAGAATGTTCTGTTTGTGGTTCGTGCCGGTGACGGGCGTCGTATTCTCATTCCGGTGGCCGACGAATTTATACGTGATATTGATGTTGATAACAGGCATGTGACGCTTTATTTACCTGCCGGAATACTTGATTTGTAGAGCGAACGATTTGATATGGATGTGTGTTTATAAATTAATTAAATTAAACACACATAAATGAAAACACACATTAGCGTTTCATCTTTTTTTACAGCCGTTGCGTTGCTCTCAGGTGTGATGGAAATACAGGCTCAGGATGGTCTGAATGATTCTATTCCCGCGAGTTGGCTGTATATGAGTGATCTCGAGACTACGTCAATGCCGTGTGACGATACATGGTGGAGAGCATTTGATGATTCCTTGCTCGACTCACTGATACGGATGGGATTTGAAAACAACTACAGTCTGGATATGGTTGCAAGGCGTATTAATATAGCGCGAAGCAGTGTGGGTGCAGCCAGGTCGTCCTATTTCCCTGAGGTGACTTTAGGTGTCGGCTGGACACGTAGCCGCAGTTCGGGTATGACCGGCAGGGAACCTGGAGCGGCGGCAACCGGTTCGTACTGGAACTTAGGTCTTGATATGAGTTGGGAGATCGATCTGTTCGGTAAGATAACATCGCGTGTCGGTCAGGAAAAATCGCTTTATAAAGCCACTAAAGCCGAATATGCGGGAGCCATGCTGGTACTGGCTTCAAATATAGCTTCAACCTATTTTCAGTTAAGAGTATGGCAGACCGAACGTGAAATTGCTGACCGGCATACTGAACGACAATTGCGTGTGGTGAAGATAACAGAAGACCGTTTTGACTGTGGTCTTGGCAATATGCTGGAGGTCACACAGGCCCGCGAAGTCTATTACTCCACGATGTCTTCGATTCCGGTACTTGAGAACTCGATCAATACGGCAATCAATTCACTCGCTATACTCGTAGGAGTGTATCCCGAGGAGATTTATGGACGTCTGTCTGTGGCAAGACCGTTGCCCGGTAGTTATATACTTGTACCGGTAGGGTTGCCTGCCGACCTGTTAAGCCGCCGTCCGGATATTGTACAGGCCCGGATGCAGCTCGCTTCATATGCCGGTCAGCTGGGCATAGCCAGGAAAGATTTTCTGCCTGCCCTGACAATTAACGGTTCAGTAGGAACTGCTGTCCATGACATGAAGGATATGTTTGACCGGTCATCGGTCACTTACAGTATATCCCCTACCCTTTCATGGACATTGTTCAGCGGTCTAAAGCGGAGATATAATGCCGCCATAGCGCGTGAACAGTTACAGATAGGGCTTGACAACTATAATCTCACTGTTATGACAGCCGTAAGGGACGTTGAGAACGCCATGTCGTCATACCGGGCGTCATTGAGACATATAGAGGCAATGGAATTGCTTCTTGAGCAGTCTGCCAAAGCGCTCGATCTTGCTCTTGATCTTTATAAGAGCAGTCTTACTCAGTTTTCGAATGTTGTTAATGCCCAGATGAATGTTCTGGCTAATGAGAACTCGCTTGTCGTAGCCCGTGGACGGGCCTTAAGCGATATTGTAACTCTGCATGAAGCGATAGGCGGAGGATGGTCAGGAGTCTTATAGTTTAAAATCTGATACAATGAAAAGCATACATCTCAGTATTGAATTGGCCGTCTTGATGTCGGCTGCATCGTCATTCCTGGTTTCGTGTTCTGATCATAATTCTACAGGCAGAATAAAGGATAGCGGACTTTCAGTGAATGTATCCATACCGGTAGTTGATTCGGTCGTAATCCATAAATCATATCCGGGTTATCTGGGTGCCGACCAGAGTATAGACATAGTGGCACGCGTAAACGGCAATCTTATAGATAAATGTTTCGGAGACGGAGATATTGTCAGGAAAGGCGAGGTGCTGTTCAGAATCGAAGATTCCCAGTACCGTGATCAGCTGCGGCAGGCACAGGCCCAGCTTGCAACAGCAATAGCCGTCGGAGAATATGCCGCCAGACATTATTCGGCCATGAAGAAAGCATTGGCCAGTGATGCGGTATCGCAGATGGACGTCATACAGTCGGAGAGTGCCATGAACGAGGCAAAGGCCGCGATCGAGAGTGCCAGGGCTGCGGTAAGTACAGCCCGGACCACACTTGGATATTGCACGATAACTTCCCCTATTGAGGGACGTGCTGCGGCTCCGTCATACTCCGTAGGTGAATATCTCAGTGGCGGAGGTGCTCCGGTCAGACTCACTACAGTCTATGATGACCGTAAGGTCAAAGCTAATATCTCGGTGGAAGATGCCCGTTATCTTGAGATAATATCCAACCTGAGGGATATGTCGGTCGATTATGATTCTATCCCGGTAACGTTTAACGATAAGGTAAACAGTGTGTTTTACGGCAGGCTATGTTATGTCGCACCGAATATACTGACCAATACCGGTACAATAGGTGTACAGATTGAGATAAATAATCCGGACGGGGTTCTTAAGGATGGAATGTATGCGGTTGTGGATATGCCTGTTTCAAGTGATCCTCAGGCTATACTTGTCAGGGACACATCAATAGGTTCCGATCAGCTCGGTAAGTATATGTATATAGTCAATGACTCCGATAGAATAGAGTACCATACGGTCGAGACCGGTGAGCTTGTTAATGATTCAATGAGAATTATCACCAAAGGTATACGTCCGGGACAAAGATATGTTACTGAGGCGCTGCTGAAAGTACGTCCCGGCATGACCGTCAGACCTAATATTGTCAGGTAATTTAAAATTATCGTTATGTTTTCACGTTTCTTTATTGACCGTCCTGTATTCGCCACTGTGCTGGCTGTATTGATGATACTTGCAGGATTGATTGCTGTAAGGACGTTGCCCGTGGACCAGTATCCTGATATCACACCGCCTACTGTACGCGTATCGGCTGTGTATCCGGGTGCCGATGCGGCTACTGTCGCAGAGACAGTCGGTGCCCCTATCGAAGAGCAGGTAAATGGTGTCGGGGGAATGATGTATATGAGTTCCAGTTCCGGCTCGGACGGAACTTATGGCCTGACCGTAACCTTTGAGAACGGTACCGATCTTGATATGGCCACAGTGAAAGTCCAGAATCGGGTGGCTCTCGCCGAGCCGGGCCTTCCCGCCTCTGTGAGACAGCAGGGAATTTCGGTTACAGGTGAGTCTGCGAATATCATCCTTTTTGTGGCGATAGAGGGAGACAGTATACATAACTATGACGGATTGTATCTTACCAACTATGCCAGACTTAATGTAGTTGATGAGATTGCACGTATTGACGGTGTAGGTGGCGTCGATGTCATGGGAGCCGGCAGTTATAGTATGAGGGTGTGGCTCGATCCCGATCTTATGAGAGTGAGAAATGTAACAGCTGAGGATGTCATGGCGGCCATACGTTCACAGAATATGGAAGTGTCGGCAGGTAGCGTCGGAGCGCCTCCGGTTGCTGGTGACGAAGCATTCCAGTTTACTCTCGTTTCAAATGGACGGCTTGTCATGGCCGATGAGTTTGCAGGCATAGTTATTCGCAATAATGGTAATAATTATCTGAGACTTAAGGATGTGGCCAGGATTGATCTTGGCAGTGAGAGTTACAGCGTGTCATCACAGGTGTCCGGAAAGGAGGCTGGACTGCTTGCTGTTTATCAGACACCCGGATCCAATGCCCTCGAAGTCGCATCGCGAGTTAAGGCCAGGCTGACCGATCTGGAACCTTATTTTCCCGAAGGTGTTAACTACCGGGTGGTAATGAATACAACTGATTTTGTTTCGGCTTCTGTTGAGGATGTGCTGGTAACGTTTGTCGAGACTACATTGATTGTGATGTTTATAATTCTGTTGTTTCTGCAGAATTGGCGTGCGGTAATAATACCGATGATAACTATACCGGTGTCGCTTATTGCCACGTTTGCTGTGATAAAGCTTATGGGATTCACAATCAATACACTTACATTATTCGGTCTCGTTCTTGCAATTGCGGTAGTTGTCGATGACGCGATAGTTGTGGTTGAGGATTGTGCCCGTATTGTCGATGACGGGAAGATGACTTCCCGTCAGGCGGCCGGCCGGGCTATGGCTGAATTGCAGGGGCCTGTGATAGGTGAGGTACTTGTGTTGCTGTCTGTTTTCATTCCTACGGCTTTCATTAGCGGAATTACAGGAGAGCTATACAGGCAGTTCGCACTTACAATTGCCGTATCTACAGCGTTTTCCGGTTTCATTGCGCTGACATTCACACCGGCCATGTGTGCTTTGTTTCTAAAGCCTCGCCGTGCTCCTGAATTCTTCCTGTACCGTTGGTTTGACAAGGGATGGTCATGGATTGCCGGTGCATATTCCTCGATAATCGGAAAATTAATCAGGAGGCCCGCTGTTGCCACAGGTATATATATATTGTTGTGTATAGTGGCATTCTGGGGATTTATAAAATGGCCGGTATCCTATGTTCCTCAGGAAGATATGGGATATTTTATGACTTCAGTGCGATTGCCGGCCGGTGCTTCGTCCGAACGTACGTCCGGAATTATGAAAGAGGTGTCCGAGCGTCTTATGGCTCAGCCTGAGATTGATGATGTCATCTCGATCACCGGAATGTCGTTTCTTGCAGGAGGAAATGGCAGTAATCTCGGATCATTGTTTGTTGTTATGAAACCATGGAATGAGCGCCGTGGACATGGAGAGTCGGCAAGTTGTGTCATAGATCGTATGAACGACGAGTTGGCAGACATTCAGGGGGCCGATGTTTTCTCGATCAGTCCGCCGGCGATACCGGGACTTGGTCTTTCGTCGGGTCTGCAGATGCAATTGCTTGATATTAATAACCGTGGACCCAGGGAAATGATGCAGGCTATAGATGACATTGTGAACCGTGCATACCGGGATGAGCGTATTGCTCGGGTCAATACACTCTACGAGGGAGAAGTACCGCAATATACGATTAATATCAATCGTGACAAAGTTAAGATGCTGGGACTCTCGTTGAGTTCTGTTTTCTCTACCCTGTCAAGTTTCATGGGTGGAAGTTATGTCAATGATTTTATTGAATTCGGACGTGTATATCAGGTCAATATCGGTGCTGATGCCATGGCCCGCGGCCGAGTGGATGATGTTTTGAAACTGAGTGTACGGAATGCAGACGGAGATATGGTGCCGTTCGCTTCATTCGCCAGTGTCGTACCCTCTGTCGGCCGATCGTCGGTAAGTCGTTACAATATGTACCAGACAGCATCTCTGACCGCTACGCCCTCACACGGTGTCAGCTCATCGGACGGTATCAGTGCCATGGAGGATATTGTAAGGGATGCTGTCGGCGATACATTCTCATATGCCTGGACCGGTGAGGCTTATCAGGAAACTCGGGACGGAACTACAGTTGCGATGGTTCTGTTATTTGCCGTGATAATCACCATTCTGGTACTTGCCGCCCAGTATGAGAACTGGACAGATCCTGTAGCTGTGGTTATTTCAATGCCTATGGCATTACTTGGAACTGTATTGGGATGCTGGTTCATGTCGCAGAGTATCAGTATATATAGCCAGATTGGTATAATACTTCTTATTGGCCTCTCGGCTAAAAATGCAATTCTCATCGTTGAGTATGCTGCCGATTATCGCAAATCAGGACAGTCCGTCCGTAATGCTGCGATTAATGCCGGCAAAGTTCGTTTCAGACCTATCATGATGACTGCTATTGCCTTTGTATTCGGTGTTATGCCGATGCTTTTTGCAACAGGCGCTGGTGCCGAAAGCCGTATATCGCTTGGCACGGCTGTGGTATTCGGTATGGCAGTCAATGCTATCGCTGGAACATTGTTTGTGCCCGGTTTATGGGCCCTGCTGCAGCGGTTCCGGGAGAAATATCTCAGTCGTGTTTTCAGCAGAAAGCTGACACCGACGGAAAAAAAGCAATCCGGAGAACACGTCGACAATCAGTAATTCATTAAGACCCCTGGTTTAACATAAACTGGAGTCCGGGGTCTAAAAGTCATCCCGTAGTCCGATGGAATATATGACTACGGGATGACTACTTTCAGTTATTACATGTATGGAAAGCTGTTGTGTGTTTTATAGTATCTTTCAGTCGATGATAGTTCTTTTTTCATAGATGTCTTATTAGACGTATATAATTGAAAAGCGTTGCATTCGAAGCAACGCTTTAACTATATTTAACCGGGAACAGTGTTTTTAGGCTATCGGGTGTGTATTTCTGAAATGTCCTTTATGGCCTTGATTTCTGTATTGCGTTCCCTGACGGTGGTCCCGTCACGGCGGTTTATTACATATTGTTCATAATAGGATATCAGCAGCGCTGTCAGAGGTAATGCTATTATCATTCCCAGTAGTCCGAGCAATGTGCCCCATATCGATAGTGACAGAAGTATGATAGCCGGATTCATACCCATGGCCTTGCCCATAATCTTTGGAGTAAGTATGAGATCGGCTATGATCTGGGCGACTGCATATACACATGCACATTCCAGCCATATTGTCCAGAAATCGACACTTTGGTCTACCGAGTAGACAAGACATAGCAGTGTGACCGGGATTATAGATATATATACCAGATATGGTACCATGAAAAGCACCCCGTTCATCAGTCCTATGACGATGCCTAACGGCAAACCCGTTATGGAGAATCCGATAGCATAGATCACGGCTACGATCACGGCTATGAGTGCCTGGCCACGGAAATAATGGTTCATGCTCGTCTTTATGTCCCGGCCTATTTTATAGGATATGCGGCGGTATTTTGGAGGAACCATGATCCTGAAACTTAGCATCAGACGCTCATAGTCGAGCATGATGAAGATTACATACAGAAATATTACAAACCATCCCAACAGACTTATCACGAAATTCAGTCCGTCTGATATCAGTGATGAACCGCGTGATAGCATCGTGCCGATATCTTCGCTGGTTATGCGTTCAGCCAGCGATTTAAGATCAATATGAGACCTTAGCAGGTCATGTATCGAGTCTGGAAGAAACGGTATATGATAGTTGGTATTGTCGGCATATCTGGCGAGCAGTTCAGCCATCTGGTGCATTTCTTTGATTACCGATGGGATACAAAGCCATCCCAGAATTGCCAGGATAGCTGTTGCCTCGAACAATGTCAGAACAATGGCAAGGAACCGTCCCTTGAGGTGCAGGATGCGACGGTTGTGTTGTACAAACGGTTCAAGAATGTAGGCTATAAGACATGAAATGCAGAAAGGCAGCAATACTCCTTTGAGCAGATTGAGCAGGTATAGCACACCGGCTGCTATTGCCAGTGTGAACAATATGCGGACCACACGGTCAAATGTGTACGGTCGGTTGTCGAACAGTGCCATATTGCCTCTATCCGGATTTTGGGTTATTGATTATAGACGAGAGTGTGAAGCATCACTGTAAATGTTTTAGGATCTTCAAGTGGCCTGGTGGTCATAAGCATGAGCTGAACATCAGGTAACCCCGGGGCGTACGGTGGCTGGAAATATGTGAAATCATCCATGGTCTCGAATCCGTGCCGGCGGTAGAATTCAATACGGCGGGTTGCGTCGGACGTAGTTCCTGGAAGTTCGACCTCGAGTACTACGGGACGGTCCGAACCATTCAGAATATGTTCAAGAATACATCCTCCCACACCATTGCCCCGATGTTCCGGCTCTACAGCAAAGTGCTCGATGTAATATGCGTCAGGCAAGGTCCACCTACTTATGAAACCGACAAAATTATCATCAGTATCATGAGCGGCGAATAGCCTGAAATATGGCATCTGTGAAGATATCAGTCCGGTAAGATGTTCCCATGGTCTTCGCTCCTCTTTAGGAAATGAGCTATGGTAAAGTTTATGTATGGATGTCATTACCTGATCGGCCTGATCGGTAACCGCAGCAATCTTAATATCGGTCATGTCTGTGATGGATTTATAAATAAATTTTTACAAAAATAATGAAATAGCACGATGTGACGAATTATTTTCAGTACTTTTGCATCCAAATCAAATCATTATTAATTAATAACACATTATGACCAAACAAGTTCAACTTTATCTTAACGACAAAGCATGGGCACGATGGACAGCGCTATTACTTATAGCGCTTATGATGTTCTTTGCTTACATGTTTGTCGATGTAATGGCTCCGTTGAAGACCATGCTGGAGCCTCAGCTCGGTTGGAATTCAGCTGCCTATGGCACATATCGTTCATCGGAGTATATCCTTAACGTGTGTGGTTTTCTTATCATAGCCGGATTTATTCTTGATAAGACCGGAATACGTTTTACAGGAGTGCTGTCGGCCTCGCTTATGGTGATCGGTGCGTTGATCAAGCTTTATGGTATCAGTGACTGGATGTCAGGTACCGGTATCGAGTCATGGCTGAATTCATGGTGGATTGAAATGCCTGCAAGTGCAAAGATGGCCGCATTCGGTTTTATGATTTTCGGATGTGGCTGTGAGATGGCTGGCACTACTGTTTCAAAGGCTATCGCCAAGTGGTTCAAAGGTAAGGAAATGGCCCTTGCTATGGGGCTCGAGATGGCCATAGCCCGCGTAGGTGTATTTGCTGTATTCTCTATTTCGCCATGGATTGCTTCAGTCATGGGATCAGTTGTGGCTCCGGTAGCTTTCTGTACAGTTCTTGTATGTATTGGCCTTATATCTTTCTGCGTATTCTGTGTGATGGACTCAAGGTTCGATCGTCAGCTTGGTAAGGATGCTAAGAGTGAGGTGGCTTCAGATGAGGAGTTTAAGGCTTCGGATATCAGGAAAATTTTCTCAAGTCATATCTTCTGGGTTGTCGCATTGCTATGTGTGCTTTATTACTCGGCTATTTTCCCGTTCCAGGCATATGGTGCCGAAATGTTGCAGTGTAATATAGGTGATATATCGGCCCAGGAGGCATCCAACATTTTCCGCTGGTTTCCCATAGGTGCGGCTGTTATAACAGTGTTCCTCGGCAACTTCCTTGACCGTCGGGGTAAGGGTGCCACAATGCTCATCTACGGAGCGTTGCTGCTGATCGCATGTCACATGGTATTCGCATTCCTGCTGCCTGTTACGCATAGTAAGCTGCTTGCTTATGTCACTATAGTCGTGCTTGGCGTCTCGTTTGCTCTTGTACCTGCCGCCCTGTGGCCTTCTGTGCCTAAGATTATCGAGGAAAAAGTGCTGGGCAGTGCCTACTGTCTTATATTCTGGGTGCAGAATATAGGACTTTGTCTTGTTCCTCTGCTTATAGGATATGTTCTTGACGGTGTAAATGCATCAAATCCTGTGGTTCAGGCCGATCTTGCCCAGCTACAGATGTATAAAGAGATGAATGTGGATGCTCCTGCCGATTTCTTTATCCATTACAATTATACAGTTCCCATGGTTATCTTCGCTTGTTTCGGTGTGATGGCACTTATACTTGCCATATATCTTAAGGGCCTTGACAGGAAAAAACACTATGGTCTCGAGCTGCCTAATATCAAACCGTCGGCTGTAACTGCCGAAGCCGAAATTGAGGCGGCCGAGGAGTAATCTACCTCCCCGTCTTTACA
>CAJUBL010000059.1:0-3476 GCA_910584665.1 uncultured Muribaculaceae bacterium
AAAAAAAGGAACATAGCATTAACTACTCTCCGGTCTACATTTTATATTCAGTTTTTAATTTGATAAAAATAAGAAATACTATATGTCACTTAACTCATTACTGAGCAAGCTGTTTGGCAATAAGTCACAGCGTGACCTCAAAGAGATACAGCCCATCGTGGATCAGATCAAGGCACTGTGTCCCAGGATGGAAACACTTAGCAACGATGAACTGCGCCAGGTCATAACCGATGTACGCCAGGCATTATCAAAATCTACGGCCGATGATACCCAGGCTATTGCAGACCTCAAGGTAAAAGTCGAGGATCTCCCGTTTGAGGATCGTCAGCCCCTTTGGGACCAGATCGACAAGCATGAGAAAAATATTCTGGATACGCTTGAAACGGAGCTTAACCGTCACTTACCGACTGTTTTTGCCGCATTGCGTGAAACTGCGGCCCGTTTCGCGCACAATGAGATTGTCGAAGTCACTGCTACCGATATGGACCGGGACCTGGCCGCCCAGGGACATGACTTTGTTTCTATCGAGGGTGACAAAGCCATGTGGCATAACCACTGGATGGCTGGAGGCAACGATCTGACATGGGACATGGTACATTATGACGTTCAGCTTATAGGTGGCGTTGTACTGCATCAGGGCAAGATCGCCGAGATGGCAACAGGTGAGGGTAAGACTCTCGTGGCAACACTGCCGGTATTCCTTCGCTCTTTGTCTAAGCGTGGTGTACATGTGGTCACGGTCAACGACTATCTGTCTAAACGTGACTCCGAGTGGATGGGGCCGTTGTACATGTTCCACGGGTCGACTGTCGACTGTATCGATAAGCACCAGCCAAATACTGCCGCCCGACGTCATGCCTACGAGTGCGATATCACTTTCGGAACAAACAATGAGTTCGGCTTTGACTACCTTCGCGACAATATGGCCATGGCTCCTAAGGACATGGTTCAGCGGAAGCATTACTATGCGATTGTCGACGAGGTGGACTCGGTGCTTATTGACGATGCGCGTACTCCTCTTATAATATCGGGTCCTGTGCCGAAGGGTGACGACCAGTTATTCAATGAATTCCGTCCGAATGTCGAGAAGGTGGTACAGGCTCAGCGGCGCCTTGTGACACAGTTGCTGAGTGATGCCCGGACCAAGCTCGCCAGCGACGATAAGGAGGCTCAGAAGGAAGGCGCTCTGTTGCTGTTCCGCTCGTTTAAAGGTTTGCCCAAAAACAGTGCCCTCATCAAATTCCTGAGTCAGGAGGGTATGAAAAATATTCTTCTGAAGACCGAAGCATACTATCTGCAGGATAATGCCCGTGAGATGCCGAAGGCTACCGAGCCTCTCTACTTTGTAATCGATGAGAAGAACCGTAGTGTGGAACTCACTGATAAGGGTATAGATGTGCTGACCGGTACAAGTAGTGATCCTGACTTTTTTGTTCTGCCCGATATCGCCGCCGAACTGTCTGAACTGGAACATATCGCCGATCCTGCAGAGCGCCAGGCCAGAAAGGATGAGGCTATGCAGAACTATGCTGTCAAGGCCGAACGTGTACACACTGTCACACAGCTACTCAAAGCCTATACGCTGTTCGAGAAGGATGTGGAGTATGTGATAGATGACAATAAGATTAAGATTGTCGATGAGCAGACAGGCCGTATCATGGAGGGGCGCCGTTACAGCGATGGCCTGCATCAGGCAATTGAAGCCAAGGAGGGTGTGAAAGTCGAGGCCGCTACCCAGACATTTGCCACAATCACGTTACAGAACTACTTCCGTATGTATCACAAGCTGGCTGGTATGACCGGTACTGCTGAGACTGAGGCCGGTGAGCTGTGGGATATCTACAAACTTGATGTCGTCACTATACCGACCAATCGTCCTATAGCGCGTATCGACATGAACGACCGCGTATACAAGACCAAGAAGGAGAAATATGCCGCCGTTATTGACGAGATTGTGCGTCTGCGTGATGCCGGACGTCCGGTGCTCGTAGGAACTACATCGGTCGAGATCTCGGAGCTGTTGTATCGCATGTTGCAGATGCGCCATATAAACGCTCAGGTACTCAATGCCAAACTGCACCAGAAAGAGGCTCAGGTAGTAGCACAGGCCGGACAGCCTGGAACAGTCACCATAGCCACCAATATGGCTGGTCGCGGAACCGATATAAAATTGCCTCAGAGCGTCAAGGATGCCGGAGGTCTCGCCATTATCGGTACTGAACGTCATGAGAGCCGTCGTGTTGACCGCCAGCTGCGTGGACGTTCCGGCCGTCAGGGAGATCCCGGCTCGTCGGTATTCTATGTATCGTTCGAAGACCAGCTGATGCGTCTTTTTGCCACCGATCGAGTTATGAAAATGCTCGATACTCTGGGATTGAAGGAAGGAGAGATGATCGAGTCCAAGATGGTGACACGTGCCATCGAGAATGCCCAGAAGAGGGTAGAGGAGAACAATTTCGGCATACGTAAGCGCCTTCTGGAGTATGACGACGTTATGAATAAACAGCGTACTTACATCTACAACCGCCGTCATCATGCGTTGGTGGGCGAACGTGTCGGCATCGATATTGCCAATATGATGTTTGATATCGTCGAGAATATTGTCAATAACTATGATCAGGCTTCAGACTATGATGACATGTCGCTGGAACTTATGCGTATACTTACTATCGAGCCTCCGTTCTCGGCCGAAGAGTTCGCATCCATGAGCCGCGAGGATAAGATAGAGAAGCTGAACGCTGCGGCTAACGAGGCTTTGGAACGCAAGAGTCAGCGTATCGTCGATGTCGCCATGCCCGTTATCAAGGACTGGGTGGAGAACCGCGGGGCACAGGGACGTATCATTGTACCTATAACCGACGGCAAGCGTATATTCCAGTTGCAGACCGATATCACCGAGGCCTATGCCAGCGGTTGTAAGACTATTGTCAAAGAGTGGCACAAAGCTGTATTGCTGGTTACAATAGACGAGTTATGGAAAGAACACCTCAGGGAGCTCGACCAGCTCAGACAGTCGGTGCAGAATGCCAGCTATGAGCAGAAGGATCCTCTGGTGATCTACAAGGTAGAGTCGTTCCACCTTTTTGAGGGAATGCTCAATAACCTTAATAATAAGGCTATCTCGACTCTTTTGAGGGGTCAGATATATATACCTCAGCCCCGTCAGCAGCAGGAATCTCAGAGTGAACAGCGTGAGCCCTCAGCACTTCCCCGTCAGCCGGAGGTGAAGCAGGCTATGCCTGAACGCCCTAACGATTACTCTCGTTACAAGGCTACTAAGGAGGATCTGCCAGGTGCCAGCGCACAGCGTGCTGCCGCGTCGGCACATCAGGGGGAGCGTCCCCGTCCCGAACCCGTGAAGGCGGCTCCGAAGATCGGCCGTAACGATCCGTGTCCATGCGGCAGCGGTAAAAAATACAAGAACTGCCATGGCAGAAGTCTTTGATGGCAGGTGATTAGGATTTGTTTTCTGATTT
>CAJUBL010000059.1:3486-18243 GCA_910584665.1 uncultured Muribaculaceae bacterium
CTTGTTATGAACGAATATCCACAGACACCGTCACCACGTGACAGTGAACAGCAACGTACCACACAGCAACCCCGTCCTGTCATGGGACGGGGCAGGCAGAAAATGGCCGGCGGTGTTAACCTGTATGTGCTTATTGTAGCTGCGGTTGCTGTCGTGGCTGCGGTTGTGATTTTCCTGGTCATGCACTCAAAGAGCTCCCGTCTTGACGCCCGTCTGGAGCAGGTCGAACTCGAGAAAGAACAGTTGTCGCTGGCAAACGAATACCAGCAGCTCAACAATGAGTTCGCGCAATATGAGAATCAGACGATATTGCTTGTCAACGACTCGATTGTTGAAAAGTATGCGGCCGCCAAGGCAAAGGTCGAAAAACTGTTGCAGGAACTTAATCAGGAGAAGACCAAAAACCGCGCACGGATTGCTCAGCTTGAGGGTGAGATCAAGACCCTTAAAGCGATCCTGAAAACCTATGTGGAGCGTATTGATGAGCTGAGCAAGGAAAATGCACAGCTACGTGATGAGAACAAGGAGGTGAAGGACCGTAACCGTCGGCTTGCCGCCAATCTTGATGATGCCAAGAAATCAAATGAGGAACTTAGTGAACGCATGACTCTTGCCGAGAAACTTAACGTGACGGGGGTTACGCTGACGTCGTTGAAATCCAATGGTAAAAAGGAGAAGAATATCACCAAGGCAAAACAGCTGATGGTGACTTTCACCATACCTCAGAACAATTCGACCCCGGTAGGGGAAAAAGCCATATACCTTCGTATCATTAATCCCGAAGGAGATCTGCTTAAGGGTAACGGCCAGAAATTTTCATTTGAAAATACAACACTTGATTGCTCGGCTGTCAAGACTGTCGAATATGCCGGCGAGGAAATCGCAGGCGTGACGATGTATTGGGATGTGAATACAACACTTAATCCCGGAGAATATACCGTCGAGCTGTTTGCCGACAATTTCCGTCTTGTATCACGCAAGTTCACAATGACCAGATGATCATAGATAATGGACTGGTATACTGAGATATGTAGCCGGATCGTCGGCGATCTCAACAGTGTTGAGGTTAATACTACGTCGTCGGTATTTAAGCTGATGCTAAGTCTGGTGCTGGGCTCTATCGTGGGATTCGAGCGAAAACGGAAAGGGCAGTCGGCCGGACTTCGTACTTTTGCGTTGATCTCGATGGGGGCGACGCTGGCCATGTTGTTGTCGATATATGTACCTCAGGAGTATCTGGGCCTTAAGAACGGTGATCCGGGCCGTATAGCAGCCCAGGTAATCTCCGGTATCGGATTTCTCGGTGCCGGAGCTATAATCCAGATGAAAGGTTCGGTCAAGGGGCTGACGACAGCTGCCGGCATATGGATGGTGGCTACACTCGGACTTGCTGTAGGTGTGGGAATGTATCTGGTGTCGGTCATAGCCACTGCGCTGATACTGTTTATCCTTGTACAGCTGGAGCGCATAGAACATTATATCAACATGGGCTCTGAATCACGTATTATAAGGCTTAAGATCGGAGCTATTGTTACAGATATGGAACCGTATCGCAATCTCATGAGACAGAATAGAGTGAACCTTACAAACATATATGTCGAGTATGATTACGAGGCTGATGTAACCCGGCTTAATCTTGTGGTTCTTGTCAAGGAGAATGTCAACCTCATAAACCTTTTCGAGAGCCTTCGGGCCCTTAACTACACTCAGTCTGTAACGCTTGCCAACCAGGTTAATATTTAATCAGGTGAGCAGGTCTGTATCCCTATATTTTAAATGCGGTGTACCGTATTATCCCATACATTCAGATTAAAACATGAATATAGAGAGCCTTATTAGTGATCTGGCATTTATATTGTTGCTCGGTGCCGGAGTAACAGTATTGTTCAAGTGGATCAGGCAGCCGGTGGTACTCGGTTACATCGTGGCCGGATTCCTGGCAAGTCCCCACTTTGAGCCGTTACCGTCTGTCACCACCGAGGCTAATATAGAGTTCTGGGCACAGATCGGTATTGTCGTTCTGTTGTTCTCGTTAGGTCTTGAATTCAGTTTCAGGAAGCTTCTGAATGTAGGAGGTTCAGCCGTGGTCACGGCATTGATAATTGTTATAGGTATGATGCTGACTGGTTTTATGATAGGAAAAATATTGCATTTTTCCAATATCAACAGTCTGTTTCTGGGCGGAATGCTGTCAATGTCGTCGACAACAATCATTATAAAAGCATTTACCGACCTTAATCTGCGACAGAAGAAATTCGCGTCGCTTGTGTTCGCTGTACTTATCGTTGAGGATCTCTTTGCTGTGGTCATGATGGTCTTGTTGTCATCTATAGCGGCCGGTGACAGTGTGGAGGGTGGAGAGATGCTGTATAGTGTGGGCAAGCTCGTGTTTTTCCTTATTATATGGTTCCTTGTAGGCGTATATGTATTGCCATCGGTATTCAATAGGATCCGTAGCTTTCTTAATAACGAGACCTTGCTTGTCGTGTCGATGGGACTTTGTCTCGGTATGGCTGTGTTCTCTGTGGCATGTGGGTTCTCGCTTGCTCTGGGGGCCTTTGTTATGGGTTCGATACTGGCTGGTACGAGTATAGCCGAGCGTATAGAACATGTTACGGCTCCGGTGAAGGATCTCTTCGGTGCCGTATTCTTTATTTCGGTAGGTATGATGGTACAGCCATCGGTCATTATCGAATATTGGGGTCCGATATTGTTGCTGTCGGTAGTGGTTATTGTGGGAATGATAGTGTTCGGTACAGCTGGTATGCTTATCACCGGTCAGTCACTGCGAATCGCAATAGAATCCGGTTTCTCATTGACACAGATCGGTGAGTTTGCATTCATCATAGCTTCTCTCGGCATGTCGTTAGGTGTGCTCGAACCTACAATTTATCCTATCGTGGTGGCTGTGTCGGTTATCACGACGTTTACCACACCCTATTTTATCAAGATATCAAATCCGGTTTACAATGCTATAGAGAGAGTATTGCCACGTCGGCTGCATTTTTTGATCGACCGTTACAGTGAGTATGCCACCAAGGCCGGAACCACGACATCTGCATGGGTACAGCTGGTTAAAAGGTACCTGTGGCGCGTGTTGTTATATTCGATAGTGCTGATAGCTGTGACTGTAGTATCTCAGCATTATCTGATGCCATGGATCGAAGAGGTTTTGCCATCATGGGGACGGTTTGCGGGGACGGTTGTGACGCTTGCGGTGATGTCTCCTTTCCTGCTGGCGCTTTGCCTGAGCACATCCCGACGTGCCGACCGTCTTGAACTGGAACCGTATAAGGTTCCGAGGGCTGTGATGATGCTTTTCAGGATAGCTCTGGCAATGGGTTTTATAATCCACTTTCTTGGCAGTACTTACTCGATGGCGGTGGGTGCTTCGGCCGGGGTTGCGCTGGTGTTTTTATTCATACTGCTGCTCTCTTCCAAAGTCAGAGGACACATGAGATCAATAGAGAGCACGTTTATCAAGAATCTTAACGAGCGGGATCTGAGCAAGAGCGGACGGAACAACAGTCTTGTCGGAGATTTGCACCTGGCGCGTATGGCAGTGGGCAACAGCTGTCGGTTTGTAGGTGAAAGACTTATGACCACTGATCTGCATCGTCGTTATGGTGTCAACGTTGTGACAATACAGCGTGGAGCCAGATTCATTGCCGCACCGTCGGGCAACGACAGGCTGTTTCCAGGAGATATTGTAGGGATAATCGGAACTGACGAGCAGTTGCAGGCGGTGCTGCCTGTAATAGAGCCGGTTGAAGAAGTCGGAGAAATGATCAATCCCGC
Source organism: uncultured Muribaculaceae bacterium (assembly GCA_910584665.1). Classification (GTDB taxonomy): domain Bacteria; phylum Bacteroidota; class Bacteroidia; order Bacteroidales; family Muribaculaceae; genus JAAVFS01. The sequence continues at coordinate 7,285 of CAJUBL010000059.1, forward strand.
CGACTACCGTTTGCGGGATTTTACGTTGAGCGGAATCTCACCTCTGATAGGCCGCACTCCGGCTCAGGCCCGCCTTCGTGAAAGGTATTCGACAATGATAGTGGCTGTAAAACGTGGTGATGAATGGATAGAAAATCCAGGCAGTACTGTTTTTCAGGCCGGTGACAAGCTGTGGGCTGTGACTACCGCAGCTACAGTACGTCATCTGAAGTAATTGGAGTCTCACATTTCCCGGACGCCGATTGAATAGTCCCGGTGTAACTGTCAGGGCGTATTATATTTATCATGAATGATTATCGGACAGTGGTGTAGAAGTCGGTTTGTCTGGAGTCACAATGCCGGTAGCTATTGTATAGGTTATAGAGGAGTCAAGAAGCATAGCATGATAGACAAATCTGTCATGTGTGACAGCATATACCTGGGTTGTAAGCGATAGCTCCTGAAGGTAGTTGTAGAGAGCCGGAGGAAGTTCGTCAAACAGAAACATTTCCGGGAGTGTATTGCCGTAGCCATTGATTGAGATCCAGTGATACCGGTCGTCGAAGATCAGTGAGAAACTGTTACGTAGTTTCACATGATAGGTATTGTCATCATAACTGCATTCTGTCACAGCCTGCAACGGAAAGTATTCGGAGAGAAACTGTGCTACAGGTCCGGGAACATTCTCCCGGTCGTTTGACGCACAGCCGGTTATAGCTGTCGACAGGGTCATGTATAGTATTATATAGGTAAATATATGTCTCATAGTATCAAATAAATAATCCGGTTATAATTTGATAACAAATTTTAGTCATATTTGTTCCATTGTTGAACAGATTGTCTATCAGTCGGCAGATTATTCTGACACACATGGGACTGAAAAAGAGGATGCAACGTAATACATTGGGCTATACTCTATATTCCGCTATATTGAGAACAAAATGGAGTGCATTGAAGTTATATATGTAAAAACACTTTGAAAACATAATTAACATTCATGGGAACTTTATTTACCGATTTTGCTGTCCGGGCTTTTGATGTGTATGAGACAGGTGAGGATGAATGTCATTATGATATACAGACACCGTCAGTGATCAGTGCTTTAAATTGTTATAGGAATTCTATACATATATGTATGTTATTCAGGCAGTACCATATGCAATGTCCTGATATTTTGACGATGCATTGTGTTTACAGAGAATAGATGTCCTGACGTACCGGACTATTCCGTCCATTATGATCTGGATTTATTGAAAATATCAACATAATTAAGTCATGAATATCAGTTTATATCAGGATTGGAAGCTGATATGGATGAGATTCCGGCTTACGGCAAAGGCGCCCGTAGCTCTGTAACTGCGGAGTAAGACGGAATATCGCCATAGCGACGGCAGGATCGTTATAAACTGATATTTATGACTTACTTAATACAATACATTACATTACATTATGATTCTGTTATTAACGTATCTTATAGGCGCTTTGGCGCTATCTTTCCTTTGCTCTGTCCTTGAAGCCGTTCTTCTTTCCACACCAATGTCATTTATAACGATGAAAGAAGCTGAAGGCGCTAAAGGTGCTTCGCGTCTTCAGCAATACAAAACTAATATAGATAAACCGATTGCGGCGATCCTGTCGCTCAATACAGTGGCGCATACAGTCGGAGCAGCCGGTGTAGGTGCCGAAGCCACAAAGATATTCGGTGAGGCCAGTTTCGGCATCATTTCGGCTATTCTCACATTTCTTATCCTCGTGCTTTCAGAAATCATTCCAAAAACAATCGGTGCGTCATATTGGCGTCGTCTTGCATTGTCTTCAGGTGCTGTGATACACATATTGGTAATAGTCACATATCCTTTGGTATGGCTTTCCGAATATATCACCCGTATCTTTTCCTCAAAGGAAGAGATACTTTCGGTTAGCCGTGAAGAGGTGTCCGCAATGGTTACTGTAGCTTCGGAAGAAGGGGTGCTCAGAGAACCAGAGAGCCGGATAATACAGAATACAATCAGGCTTGGCAATATACGTACGGAGGAGATTATGACTCCTAATCTGATGGTGGTTTCTGTTGCGGAGGATATGACGGTCAGGGAATTCTTTGATAATGTAGAACTTTCGTATTCCCGTATCCCGGTATATAAGGATAATAAGGATTACATTACCGGATATGTGCTGAAATCTGCCGTTCTTGAACTGTTGGCCAAAGACAGTTTCAATGTTAGAATGAAGGATATAAAACGTCATATTCTCCGTTTTGACGATGGCGAGAGTGTGCTTGCAGTGTGGGAAAAACTGCTTGAGACTAAGGAACACATATCTGTTATCACTGATAGCTACGGCTGTCTCCGGGGCATCGTGACACTTGAGGATGTGATCGAGACGATGCTCGGAGAGGAAATCGTGGATGAAGCCGACACAGAAATAGATCTTCAGAAAGCAGCTCTTGACAGATACAGAGCAATGGAGTTGTTATGTTGAGCGGAAAATGACAATTATATAAGAACATAATACTTTCCGGTTTTTTATCATTACCTTTGTAAATGATATTGTTATACTGTATATATGTCAATCTGGAGCAGAATCATAGGAATGAAGAAAACCGAGGATGGAAACAGTATCGCCGGCAATAAAAACACCCATGTGCCGGACGGTATTCCGGATTATGCTGTTGTGGATGTTGAAGTAGGATTGAAAGATCATGAGATCCATGATATAGGTGCACTCAGACATGATGATAAAATATATCATAAAACATCAAAACAAGAACTGTTTGATTTCTTAAACGACATTGACTATATATGCGGCCACAATATTATCCATCACGATGCCAGATATCTGTTCACCGACAATAGATGCCGCTGGATTTTAGTCGATACGCTGTATATTTCGCCGTTATTGTTCCCGGAACGTCCTTACCACAGACTTGTGAAAGATGATAAACTTATCAGTGAGCAGATTAATAATCCGGTGAACGATTGCAGGAAAGCAAAAGACTTATTACTGGATGAAATAGCATGTTGGCATTCATTGCCGAGAGAAAAACGTATTCTGTTCGCATCTTTGCTGAAGGACAAGAAGGAATTTGAGGGATTTCTAAGTATGGTGAGTGCAGAGTATATCCATGCAGGAATACCTGAGATCATCAAAGAAATTTATGCAGGAAAAATTTGTAGTAATGCAGATCTTGACATGCTTATCGGACAATATCCATGTGGATTGGCATACGCACTGGCGCTGATTGATACCTCCGATTATCGTTCCGTTACTCCCGGGTGGGTACTTTACAATTATCCGGAAGTTGAATTTATTTTAAAACTTCTGCGACATACCGATTGCCACGAGGTATGCGACTATTGTAATACGCAATTGGACGTGTTGCATAATCTGAAAGCATTTTTCGGATATGAATGCTTCCGGACGGACATACGATGGCGAGCCATTGCAGGAACGGGCCGCCAGAGCCGCAGTGAATGGGAAATCACTATTGGCGATATTCCCGACAGGTGGAGGTAAATCGCTTACGTTCCAATTGCCTGCACTCATGGTCGGACGTTCCGTGCATGGACTTACTGTGGTCATCTCCCCATTGCAGTCTCTTATGAAAGACCAGGTGGATAACCTTGCTGACAGAGGTATTACGGATGCTGTGACCATAAACGGGATGTTGGATCCCATCACAAGAGCGCTGTCAATACAAAGGGTAATGGATGGAGAAGCTTCACTGTTGTATATATCTCCTGAAATGCTTCGTTCGAAAACGATCGAGAAAATATTGATGGTCCGTCATGTTGTACGGTTTGTGATAGATGAAGCGCATTGCTTTTCTTCATGGGGACATGATTTCAGGGTCGATTATCTCTATATAGGTAAATTCATACAGCAATATCAGCAAAAGAAAAAGTGTGGCAATCCTATACCTGTATCTTGTTTTACCGCTACGGCAAAACAGAAAGTGATACAGGATATCTGTGACTATTTCAGGCAGACCCTGAATTTGGATCTGGATTTATTTGCATCTTCGGCTTCAAGAACAAATCTGCACTATTCAGTCATACATGTAGAAAGCGACAATGATAAGTATTTAAAACTGAGAGAACTTGTGGAGGAATCCGATAGTCCGACAATTGTATATGTATCACGTACCAGACGGACCAGAGATCTGGCCGACAGATTGACCCGAGACGGATATAAGGCGCTCCCTTTCAATGGCAAGATGGAAGCTGATGAAAAAATTGCCAATCAGGATGCGTTCATGAATGACCATGTACACATCATCGTGGCTACATCTGCGTTCGGAATGGGGGTTGACAAGAAAGATGTCGGTCTTGTGGTACATTACGATATTTCCGACTTGCTGGAGAATTATGTTCAGGAAGCAGGCAGAGCTGGTCGTAATCCGGATCTCAGCGCACATTGTTATGTGCTTTATAGTGACAATGATCTGGACAAGCATTTTATATTGCTGAACCAGACAAAACTAAGCATCAGTGAGATACAACAGGTTTGGAAAGCTGTCAAAGGTCTCACAAGACATCGCATGAAAGTCGATTGTTCTGCATTGGAAATTGCCCGGCAGGCGGGTTGGGACGATTCTGTATATGACATCGAAACCCGTGTACGGACAGCATTATCGGCTTTGGAACAGAGCGGATACTTGATAAGAGGAAACAATGTGCCTCATGTATATGCCACCGGAATCACGGTAAAGAACATGGACGAGGCAAGAAAACGGATATCGGCATCAGAGTTCTTTGATTGCGATGAAATAGAAAAGGCTGTACGCATCATCAAATCCTTGATATCTCAGAAACATATCGCCAAGGCTCAGAATTCTGAGGCGGAATCACGTGTGGATTATCTTGCTGACATCCTGGGATTAAGTAAAGGAGAGGTTATATCAGTAGTGGAACGTATGCGTCAGGAAGGCATATTGGCTGACAGCAGGGACATATCTGCCTATTTGCAGGATACCGGTGACTCTGAACGAAAGTCACAGATACTTCTTGAGCGCTTTGCAAAACTTGAACAATATATCCTTGAACATATTCCAGACGGATCTTTGCTGACATCGTGCAAGCAGCTGAATGAAAATGCCGTCATTGAAGGTATCAATACATCCAGAGAAAAAGATATCAGGACGTTACTATATTTCCTCACAGTCAAGGGATATACACGCAAGAAGGAGAACTCGATCCGTAATGTGGAAATAAGCCGTCTGGCAGATCTGGAATCGACTGTCAGACGCTTTGAAAAACGGTTGGAAATAAGTCGTTTTGCTGTGGAATGGCTATACGGATTAGCTTCTGATGCAGAAAAAGAAAATACACCCGGTAAGGCCATTCAATTTTCTGTGGTAGAACTTCTGAACCATATAAAATCAAGTTCCGGATCACTTTTTGGCGGACTTGACAACATTCAGTTGGAAGATGTGGAAGAGTCTCTTTTCTATTTATCTGAAATAGGTGCGCTAAAACTTGAGGGGGGCTTCATGGTGTTATACAATGCAATGAATATTCAGAGAATAAAGGATACCAAGTCGAGATATAAACAAGATGACTACCGGATGCTGAATGAGTTCTACAGACTGAAAATCCAGCAGGTGCATATTGTAGGCGAATATGCCAATATGATGGTAAGAGATTATCATGCGGCCTTACAATATGTCCGGGATTATTTCCATATGGATTACAGGAAGTTTGTCGCAAAATATTTTAAAGGCGATAGATTTAATGAGATACAGCGTAATCTGACGCCACAGAAATACCGGCAATTGTTCGGACAATTGTCCCGACGGCAAATGGAAATTATTTCAGACAGGGATTCTCGATGTATTGTGGTCGGAGCCGGTCCGGGTAGCGGAAAAACACGGGTATTGGTCCACAAGCTGGCTTCGCTTCTGTTGCTTGAAGACGTTAAACACGAACAACTGCTTATGCTGACGTTTTCAAGGGCAGCCGCTACTGAATTTAAGCAGAGACTCATGGAGCTGATAGGCAATGCGGCCCATTTTGTTGAAATAAAAACATTTCATTCCTATAGCTTTGACCTCTTGGGACGGGTAGGCAACCTTGAAGACTCAAAAAATGTTGTGGCAAAGGCCGCCGGAATGATATGTCAGGGAGATGTGGAGCAAAATAAAATAGGTAAGACGGTACTTGTCATAGACGAGGCTCAGGATATGGGAGCAGAAGAATATGCGCTCGTAAAGGCTCTTATGGACAACAACGATGAAATGCGTGTGATAGCAGTTGGAGACGATGACCAGAACATCTATGAATTTCGTGGTTCTGATTCTGGTTATATGTATAGGCTGGCACAGGAAAAAGGAAGTATATTTATTGAAATGACCGAGAATTACCGTAGTGCGCATCATCCGGTGGATTTTGCCAACGGATTCTTGAAAAACATTGATAAAAGGATAAAAAGCACGCCGATTATCTCCATGACAAAAGAGGAGGGGAGGGTGGAGGTAATACGCCATCAGTCAAAGTATATGTATCAGCCGCTTGTAGAGAGTCTGCTTCAACACAGGGATAAAGGCACTTCGTGTGTGCTCACTCAGACAAATGAAGAGGCTGTGATCATGATGGCTTTTTTACGAAAACGGGGTGTAGACAGCAGACTGATACAGTCAATTGAAGGCTTTCGTTTCTGGAATGTGTTGGAAATGAGATATTTCATCAGGTACATAGACCAACGTATAAAAACGCCGTTGATTACAGATGAACTATGGAATGAAGCCAGGAATGCAACCTTTTCCTTTTATGACAGGAGTCATAGTCTGATCTATGTGAAAAGGTGTGTCGAGCAGTTTGAGCAGATCAATAGAACAAAATATTTAAGTGATTTCAAGGAATTTGTATTTGAGTCATCGTTGGAAGACTTCTGTGATATCACCGGAGCCGATGTTGTTGTATCAACCATCCACAAGGCCAAGGGCAGAGAATCTGATGACGTGTATATGCTTATATCCGACAGCCATATAAAGAATGACAACCTGATGCGTCGGTATTACGTAGGAATGACCAGAGCGAAAAACCGACTGTTTATACATACGAATGGAGATTGTTTCAGTAATTTAAGTGCTGATGGATATTTTGTTGACCGGCAGCAATATGATATGCCTGAAGAAATCGTGCTGCAACTCACGCATAAAGATGTATATTTGGGATTTTTCAAGGAGAGAAAGTCTGATGTATTGGCATTGAGAGGAGGAAATCCGTTGATTTATAGAGATTCTGTTTTATATAGTTCATTGTCAGACAAACCAGTGGCAAAGTTATCGTTAAAAATGCAGAATACATTGTCAGAGTGGGCGGAAAGAGGTTATAAAGTGAAATCCGCATCTGTACGGTTTGTGTGGCATGGAAACCCAAAGATGCACCTCATAATGAGCCTGAAACAGCAGTTCTTTTAGCCGATATGACCCTCTCGTTGGCCTGATCGTTACATGTAGCTATTGCAATGGTTGAATGATTATGGTTCTCTTATCTGATTTTGTGATAAAAAAACGGATATGCTCTTAGACTTGTTTGTGCATAAGCTGGAGAATTATATTCTCGGATTCTTTTATGTCCTCGTTTTGTGCATTTGAAGATACATATTCTGATTTTAACGACATCTTTGCAAAATAGATAGTATCCATATACTCATGAAAATATATCCTTATATCTACAGGATTCACAACACGCAATTCTGAAACATGCTCCGATACATGGCTTATCATCGTACCATTGCATTGCAGAGGCTGTAGCATGTTGTTTGCCAGAATCTCATCCAGACGGTCAAAGATACTTCTGATATGTTCCGACGGTGCGTTTTCAAAACGTTTCTGAAAAGCCTCAGACATTATGACGTGAGGGGCAAGATAAGAGAGTTTGTCAATCCCGTCAGGTGCTTTATCATAATTCATCTTGATTAATCTCTTTTCTGTTGCAGTCACGTTTTGCGGAGTCTCACCATGAAGATTGGGAACTGTGACATCTTCAAAGTCAGGATGCCCGCTCCTGATCGTCAGCCCATCTTTCTTAACGGTGTCTGATACCGGCAATGTAAGCAATAATCCGCCATTCCTGCCGGCAATGGCTATATTGGTGGCATCTTCTTGTTCAAAAGTATAGTTTGCCTGAAGTAAACTGTTATCGTCGCATTCCGTAAAGATTTCCCCGATTGGATAATTAAGTGTATAGCTGTAAAACAATCTTTTTATTTCCCTGTTTTGAAGTCGTTTGATAATGTCTGCCAAAGGGATTCCTCCCAGTACGATTTTACCTGCTTCTTTTTCGAGTACCCATCCTTTATGGATATGCAGATAATCCTTCTGTGTCAGAGACGAAAATGCCGATACCAGTTTGACAAAGGCTGTAGCCAATTCCTGGCCTGCAAAAGTCCCTCCCAGACATTCATTCAGATAGAAGCGATTCATAATCAGAAAAGTAATGTCTCTGCATCTATCTCAAACTGATCGAAGAAACCTGATGGTGTGTCATTTGTATATTTTCCGTCTTTGTTCAGTGTGATGATATCAGCTTTAGTATTTTTCCTCTCATCCTGTTCAAACCAATAACTGATGAACTCCTCCGCAAATGCCGGATGCTGTTTGGTATAGATGCGAATGCCATCAAACAGATGGTCGCTATGTGTTTCCACAACTACATTTACCCCATTGTCGGCACACAGTGCTATGAATTTGCCTATTTCCGTTTGTCCTTTTGGATGCAGGTGAGCTTCAGGATTTTCCAATAACACCAATGAATCATTTAACAGTGAAGCTCTTAGAAGAATTGCTATAATGGGTAATGTATAGCTTAATCCAAATCCTACATTCGTGGCACGATGCTCGTCAAAATAAGGAAAAGACTGATCGCTGAGTCTCTGAAGCTCATATGTGAAGTTAACTCCCGGGGAAATAATGTCTAACCAGGCTTTTAAGTTGAACATCAGGGTTTCACCCTGTGCGTTCGGATGTATCAGTTTATTGTTGAGGGGTTCGTCGGCATATGTATCGATACATTTTAACAGATTACCTCCTTTTGAATCCATTTCGGCAGTGCTGTTGAAGACCTTTATGGAACTTTGGCTGCCATATCGTCCTGCTTCAGAATAAAATATGTCGGGCATAGTTATTCCTTCGTTCAGTATTGTCTGCCGGTCGTTTTCATTGTGTAGACTGATAGATTTGTTTCTGTCATCAAATGCTGTGATATTGAAAGCTGGAGCATAAGTATTTGTCAGCTCTCTGCCTGTACCGTGGTCGTCAAGCAGAAAACCGTTCCCTTTCGTAGCCCGTTCAACCATAAGCAGTGCCTGTATGACAGAACTTTTTCCACTGCTGTTTAAGCCTGTAAGCAGTGTAAAAGGGCGTAAATCCAAATTCTTTTTTTCAAAGGATTTAAAACCGTCCAACTCTATACGGGTTATCATCTTAAGTTTTTGTATTTATCAATTAACCGGTTTATTTTTTCGAAACGTTTTTGGACAGATGCATATTTCCAACTATCCCGGGATATCAGATTCTGAAATTCTATATTGTTAAGAAGCCGATAGTATTCTTCTTTCAGATCATTTTCATGAAATCGGATGGAAAGGAATTCTTCTTCTGTCAATAAAGAAAGTATGGATCCCCACATTTCAAACAGAGCTTTATTGATGGGAGAACGCTTGTTGTCTCCGTGGCTTCTGCGAAAACAATGTTTCCCGAATAATATATAGGACCGTTCCATTCCGTTGATAAACAGATGTTCCAGCTCTTCCGGACTTCTTTTCTTTATGCTTTCGATAACAATGCTTCCTCGTTTTACGAGTTTTTTTATGTCATTGTTGTCAAATGAAGGATATGCATTTATGATTTGCATCGTATCGCTAAGAAAGACATCCATATTGCTGTTCTTGGGATAGGCATCTTCGTTTCGTATCATAAAAGCCAGACATCGCAATATCAGTTCCAGATCGTCCATGCGTTTTGTGTTTACTGCATTGGTCGTGGCACGGAGGAATTCCGGTGCTTTTGACAACCTGTTCAGCAATTCGGTCGCTTCACCGGTATACAGTGCATTTCTGATTTCTTGCGGTGTCAGATACAGACCTCCGGTATTGATACGCTTGAATATATTTCTTTTTACTTCATCAGGAGTACCCGGATTGATGATGGTGAATGTCAGTTCGGTCTCGGTTATCCGATTCTGCAGATAGGTAGGCAGTTCGTTGAACGTATAACCGTTGTATTGGGTCCAGAATTCCAATCCGGTCAGCCGCATTCCGTCTCCCTTTGATGCCTTATCTTTGTTTTCGTAAAAATCTTTTCCGATAACAAAGTCTCTGAATGATGATAGTCTCTGCAATCCGTCCACTACGGTAAAAGCACTTTTCTCATCCGCTGATACATAAAACATCGGAATCGGTATCTTCAGCATCAGAGATTCTATCAATCGAGACTTCCTCACATCGTCCCATACTTCATGCCTTTGGAAATCAGGACTAAGGATAATGCTCCTTTGAACAAGCCGTTTTACGCAAGTTTCAACCAATATCGTTTTTTTCTCAATGGATATATCATTGGGATTAAAAGGATCGGACAAACTTTCGTCATTCTCAATCTCCTCGTCAAACACAGGCTCTTTTATTTCTTCTTCCATGGGCTAAACGGATACTTATCTCTGCAAATTTACATATAAATTATGAGATTTCTACATTGACAGAATAAAAAAGGTCAGGGCCTTCACAAATTATCTGCCATATGCACCGTGTTTTAAGCCATTCGGTCCTTTATAACCCTATGAATAACACTGTCCGGGAATAAGCAACGAAATCTTAAAGAGCCGTGGTCAGTCGTGGTATTAATTTGGACTGCTCAGAGAATTTTCGTAGTTTTGCACACAGAAGTTACGAAAAGAGTGTAATTTATTGGAACTGAGCATAGGTTAATTGCTCATGATAGTAATAGGTTACGATTTAGTTAGTTATCTACTGCATCATCCTTCT
>CAJUBL010000060.1 GCA_910584665.1 uncultured Muribaculaceae bacterium
GCCACCCAATGCTGGACCTCGAATTTGATTAACATTTTTTAAGAGACACTAGTGAGAGCTTTTAATGATTTTGACTATTCGTGTAAATAATGATACTGTTTAATGTTGTTTACAAATATATATGTATTTTATAAAAAATCAGCAAACATACAGTTAATTAATGTAAAATCCCGTTTTCATGTTTCCAATATAATACAACATACCTATCAAATGCAAATTTTGGGGAGATTTTTTAATCTACGACATAAAAATGTGATATATTTATAAATTTTTTGTATATTATAATCAAAAAGCATATATTTGTGACATTATATTAGTTGAATATAAAAATATAATTAACTGTTCCAATGTAATAATACCAGCTAATTTAAATTAATCATATTATGCAATTCAGGTTGTATTGTTCAGTGTTGCTATTTTGTCTGCTTATGGCGTCTTCTTGTGGAGAGTCTGTTTTTACTGCTAAGGTTGAAAAAATTGCAGAACCTGAAAAAACAGTTGTGCTTGTTGCGGAAAAAATAGTAACAGATCATTTGTTTTCTGAATATTTTGCTGTGTTTGATACTTTGTTAATTTCATCGTGTCCAAATTCTCCTGAATTTATTTTTTATGTCTCGGATATTAAAAATAACAGACTTATAGGTTCTTTTATGCGTAGAGGTTTGGGCCCTCGCGAATATCTTGGTCTGACACCAATTAAAAGGATAGAACATAAAGGCGACGATATTACTGCATTGACTTATGAACCGAACAAACGACAATTATTTGAGTGGAACATTACAAAATCAATTGAAATCGGAGGTGATTCGATTCTAAGACTCGGATGTTATAAAAACCCGAATGAGTTTGGTTTTACATATTCTGGAATGTATAGGTTGGGGAAAAAATATCTGGGTTATACTCCGGGGTGTTCATTTGATGTCGATACAAAACCGTTATTACCGACATATTGGATTCTGGATGGATCAGAGATTACTCCAGCTTATGGAATATCGGTAGTTAAAGACGTGATTACTAATGAAAAAAGTGTAGTATCAGATAATTTCTTCTTTTCTTCGGCATGGAGTCTTAGTCCTGACAACTCAAAAGTTGTTGATGCCATGAATTGGCTTCAACAAATAAACATCATAGATTTGGACAAAAATAATGTGTTTTCATATAGGGTTGAAGATTCTCCGGGTGAAGGTATTTTTAGAACCAAAATGGAACATGCCGCTTATCAGTATCATGATGTTGTGTGTGATGATAACTCTATTTACGGACTATATTTTGGAGAACCAATCGCAACATATGAAGAGAGCATGGGATGTTATTGGTTACATGAATTTGACTGGAATGGAAAATTTAAAACTAAGTATCATTTGACGGTTCCGATTTTGAGGATATGGCTTGATTCTTTTTCTGGTATTTTATATGGGTATTGTGCGGAAGATGATGCTATATATAAATTAAATATTGATTGTTAAGCAGATATTAAATAGTCTTATTCACGATGGTGTTTTGCATGTGAGAAATGACAGAAGGCGTGAAGCAGAGGATCCGGAAAATATTGTTGAGGTGTGCTGACTGGGTGATGAATATCTTCCTGGGTGCTGTCGCGCTTTGTGTGTTGTGGTTTGTCGCCCAGCTGTTCGGGTTCGCGTCTTTTCATATTCCTACCGATTCCATGATGCCGACCATCATGCCGGGGGACAATATTCTTGTTGACAAGACTTATATGGGTGCCCGTATTTTTGATTTCTTTGATGCTATTGAGGGTAAACAGGTGAAAATACGCAGGACTCCTGGGCGGAAGCATATAAAGAGCGGAGATATAATTGTGTTTAATTTCCCTTATTCTGACGGCTGGGACAGTATCGCGATGGATATACGTAAATATTATATGAAGCGGTGCGTCGCTGTCCCGGGTGATACGGTTGTGATACGAGATTGTCAGTATTTTGTCAACGGATTGCGGTTTGAAAAGGACTATGATCAGGCTGACAGGCTGTGCCGTTTTCTTGATATCAACCGGGATAATCCCGAGGAGATATCCCGGCATGTTTTCGTCAGGGCTTTCCCAAATGACAGTACGGTGCCGTGGACAATACGTGATTTCGGACCGCTGACGGTTCCTGCCAGGGGAACAAGGATAGAAATGGATACTGAGAATGCTGCGGTCTACCGAAACTATATCGAGTGGGAGACAGGTGGCCGGATCTCGGTTTCCAATGACAGTGTGTTTCTGGACGGTGTGTTGCTGACCGGTTATGAGTTTGACATGGATTACTATTTTGTGGGAGGTGATAATGTTTTCAACTCTCAGGATTCCCGTTATTTCGGTCTGTTGCCCGAGCCGTTTATCGTAGGGAAGGCCTCGATGATATGGAAATCGGTTGACAGACGTTCGGGACGGATGCGGAAAGAACGCATTTTTAAAGCTTTGTGATTTTTATATTGATACCTGTTTGTTTGCACTATTTGAAAAAATTAAAAAAATGTAACAGAATAATATGTTTTTGCTTGCGGGATAAAAAATTTCTGCGTATGTTTGCAAATAACAGGACGTCAGTTTATATAAACCTTAAATAGATTACCGATGGATTATATCGCTTACATTGTCACTTCCATATCATTGCTTATGATGTCATCGTGTGCCGGACCGGGCGGCGGTATGTCGGCCGTAAACGGGTTGCAGCATGATGAAACCGAACCGACTGTTGAAGTCGATACGTTCCATCTTGTGGCTGCGGTGTTCAGGAGTGATGTTGTGAGTAACGGTAAGGTAAAGGCCGATGAATATGCCGATATGTATTTCCGCTCATCAGAACTTATAGATGATGTTGCCGTGCATAACGGACAGAGGGTGAGGAACGGCCAGGTTCTGGCACGTCTCGATCTGTTCAAGCTCAATGCCGAGAAGGACCGGCAGGAAGCTGCTCTTGCCCAGGCCAGGCTTGAGTTGCAGGATGTTCTGATAGGGCAGGGTTACAATCCTGAAAACATGGCTTCTGTCCCTGAGGATGTGATGCGGCTGGCACGTGTGCGAAGCGGATTGCAGCAGGCTGAATCCAATTATAATATGACGCTTCGCGATATCGATAATGCCACTCTTTCAGCTCCGTTTGACGGTATTGTGGCTAATGTCAAAGGGGCACGTCACACGATGGCAACGGCATCCGAACCGTTTTGCCGGATTATAAATGACAGCCGTATGTCGGTAGTGTTTCCGATACTTGAGAGTGAACTGCCTCATGTCGAAAACGGCGGGATGATTGAAGTCATGCCTTACAGCAGTGATAAAAAATATGTCGGGCATATCAGCGAGATAAATCCTGTCGTGGATGAGAGCGGACATGTCACGGTAAAGGCCATTCTTGAGCAAAGCCGCAGTCTTATTGACGGTGTCAATGTAAGGGTGCGCTGTTCGCAGAGCCTCGGTAAGCGGCTTGTCGTGCCAAAGAGTGCCGTTGTGCTGCGGTCGGGCCGCCAGGTCGTATTCTGCTATAAGGATGGCAGGGCAATGTGGAATTATGTGACCACAGGTCTTGAGAATCTTGACAGTTATGAGATAACTGAAGGACTCGGTGAGGGGGATACCGTAATTGTGGCAGGTAATGAGAACCTTGCCCACGAGACACCGGTCAGGATAAAGTGATCAGGATGGTAAGGTTTCTTATAAAGCGTCCGGTTGCGGTCATCATGGCATATCTCGCAGTGGTGATACTTGGATGTGTGACATTTGTCACGTTGCCGGTATCGCTGTTGCCCGATGTGGCTATTCCTCATATTTCTGTGCAGATCGCGGGTGACAATATGTCGGCGCGTGAACTTGAGAACACCGTGGTGACCCCGTTGCGCCGTCAGCTCATGCAGATATCTGAACTCGATGACATCGGCAGTGAGACCCGTGACGGTTCGGCCATAATCAATCTCACCATGGACTATGGCGTCAACATCGACCTTGCTTTTATCGAGGTAAATGAGAAGATTGATGCCGCAATGAACTCGTTGCCGCGTGACATGCGACGTCCCAAGGCTGTCAAATCAAGCGCCACCGACATCCCGGTCATATACCTGCAGCTTACGCTCAGCGGTCAGGAAAATGATGACCGGTTCCTGGAAATGAGCGGCATAGCCGAAAATATAGTGAGACGCCGACTCGAGCAGTTGCCTGAGATTGCGATGGTCGATGTGACCGGAATTCCCGGCAAAGAGCTCAGGATGTGTCCCGATTATGGCCGTATGAGGCAGGCCGGGCTGACGGTCGGAGATATCGAATCGGCTCTCATGGCAAACAATATAGAGCCGGGAAGCATGGTGGTGCGCGATGGATACTATGAATATAATATTCAAGTATCCAACCAGTTGCGTACACCCGACGATGTGCGTGAGGTGAAGTTTATGAAGAACGGCCGCATTTACCGTCTGGGAGACATCTGTAATGTCGGACTGGCAGGGGCGGTATCCAACGGCCTGACGACCTACAATAACCGGCGTGCCGTGACAATGTCCGTAATCAAGCATGGTGCCGAAAGTATGGATCAGCTTGAAAAGGCTGTCGATGAGACGATTGAATATTTCTCGAATCAATATCCGGACATATCGTTTGCCAAGACACGCAACCAGACTCAGCTGCTTGACTTCACGATAAACAATCTTGAGCAGAACCTCATCTTAGGTCTGATACTTGTTTTTGTAGTGTGTGCATTGTTCATGCGCAGCATCAGGTTGCCTTTTGTAATCGGGATGACGGTGATCGTGGCGGTTATAATAACCTTTCTGCTGTTCTATCTGTTTAATGTCTCGATCAATATGATCTCGCTGGCCGGCCTTATACTTGCCGTGGGAATGATGATCGATAACTCGGTGATCGTTGCTGAGAACATCACACAGTACAGGGAGCGCGGATATTCGTCTGATGACAGCTGTATCGCCGGTACAAACGAGATGATCACCCCATTGCTGAGTTCGTCGCTGACTACGGTGGCGGTATTTGTTCCCCTTGTATTCATGAGCGGCATAGCCGGCGCGATATTTGCTGACCAGGCTTTTGCCATTACGGCGGGTCTGGCTTCCTCCTATATTGTCGGTATCACACTTATGCCTGTACTGTACAGTATACTTTTAAAAAACAAGCGCGTCGGAATGACACAGGGCCGGGAAAAAGGGGCTCTCGTAACACAATATGACCGGTGTATTGACAGGATCTTCAGGCATAAGGGCCTGTCGATAGCGTTTGTTCTGGCTGCCATAGTGGCGATATATCCGCTGTTCGGCGTTCTCGACAGTGAGCGCATGCCGGCAATTGAGAGCAGTGAGACGATGCTGGACATTGACTGGAATGAAGGTATCAATGTCAGTGAGAATCAGAGGCGCACACATGCGCTTATGGACTCGGTCGCACAGATGGTCCGTGAACAGTCGGTGTTTGCCGGACCGCAGGATTTTATGCTGAGTGACGGGTATGACCTCACCGAGTCTGAGTGCGAGATATATCTGCGGGCCACATCTCCCGACACACTCGTCATGCTCAGGGATCGTCTTGCCGGGATATTGTCACGTGACTACGGTTCGTGTACATATCGGTTCTCGGCTCCCGACAATGTGTTTGAGAAGGTGTTCTCGTCGTCAGAGCCACCGCTTGAAGCACGTCTGGCTCTCAAGTCCGGCAACAGGCAGGCGCTGGTCAGGCAGGCGACCGATATGAGGGACCGTATAGCGCTTAAGACCGGCATGGCGGTTCAGGATCTGCCGTTACGCCGGCAGATCAATATAAATATCGATCATGAAAGGCTCGCATTGTATGGTGTTGATGCCGGTGAGGTACAGCGTGTGCTGCGTTCGGCTTTCAAAGGCTCGGATGCAACTACATTGCGGTCATACACAGAGTATATTCCGATTAAAGTCACCGACAGGGGGCATAGTGTCGAAGAGGTGCTTGACGGTACTCTTGTGAAAGCGCGCGGCAACGGAGACGGGAAGCTGTCAGAGATTCCGCTCAAGGCACTTGTAACCACAACATGGAGCCGGGATTTCAAGACCATAAAATCGGGTGTGAGTGGCGAATATATACCTGTCGCTTTTGATATCACCGCATCACAGGTCCGTGATGTGACAGATATCATACGTACCGAGACCGGCAGGGATGGTGACTTTGATGTATTGTTCACCGGATCGCTGTTTTCCAACTCCAGAATGATGAAAGAGCTGATAGTCATATTGCTTGTATCGCTGTTACTGATGTATTTCATATTATGTGCACAGCTTGAGAGTTTTGTGCAGCCGCTTGTGGTGTTGCTTGAGATTCCTGTCGACATTACGTTCGCATTGCTGAGTCTGTGGATTTTCGGGCAGTCTCTCAATCTCATGTCGGCGATAGGTATCATTGTGACATGCGGAATTGTAGTCAATGATTCTATTCTCAAACTTGATGCCATCAATGAATTGCGCAAGACCGGCATGCCGTTGATGCAGGCGGTGCACACTGCCGGACAGCGTCGCCTGAAGCCGATCATCATGACTTCGCTGACAACAATATTTGCTATGGTTCCGGTTCTTTTTACGGCCGATATGGGTTCTGATCTTCAGCGTCCGCTTGCCATTGCTATGATCGGGTCGATGGTGGTCGGCACGCTTGTCAGCATTTTTATCATTCCTTTGGTCTATTATCTGATTTACCGTAAATAAGATGTACAAAAAGTTGCTTAACATACTTCTGGTCATGTCCTGTGGCATCTTTGGTGCCGCGGCGGGTGAACGTGTGACGCTGACTCTCGGTGATGCCATAAGGATGGCTAACGACTCGTCGCTTGCCTCGTTCCGTTACCAGAATCTCTATGCGTCGAACTACTGGCAGTGGCGCACGTTCAGAGCGAACCGTCTGCCCAGTCTGTCGATGGACCTGACGCCGGCGCGCTACAATCGATTCATTACCCAGCGCTATAACTATGATGAGGATATAGATGTATTCCGCAGTCAGAAAAATTATATGGCGTCGGGCGGACTGTCGGTGACCCAGAATGTCGATTTCCTTGGTGGTTATTTTTACCTTGAAAGCAGTCTGGAGTATCTGCGTAATTTCGGGTCATACACGAGCAACCAGTTCTCGAGCATACCTGTCCGTATGGGTTATCGTCAGAGTCTTATCGGCTTCAATCCATTCAGATGGGAGCGGAAAATCGAACCTGTGAAATATGAAAGAGCCAGACGTGAGTTCATCTATAATATGGAGAGTGTGTCTGAACAGGTTGTGACTTATTTTTTCTCGCTCGCTCTGGCTCAGTCGGAATACCGTCTCGCTCAGGACAATCTCGTGTCGTCAGACACGCTTTATACCATAGGGGAACGTCGTTTCAGGATTGCCGCCATATCTCAGGCTGATCTGCTGACGTTGAAGCTTGACAGGGTCAATGCCGAGAATACGCTTGAGAATGCACGGATCAATCTTAAGCGGGCCCGTTTCGCCCTGGCGTCGTTCCTGGGTATGGATACAGATTCGGAAATTGAGGTCAGGACTCCGGGAACACCTTCCGCGTTTGATATTCCGCTTGATTTTGCCATCACGCAGGCCCGTGAGAATAATCCCAGACTGCTTGAACACCGCCAGCTTGTTCTGGAGGCCAGGCGTGATCTGAGCAAAGCAAAGGCCGAGTCCCGTTTCAATGCGACTGTCAATGCCAGCGTGGGTTTCAATCAGGTCGCCAACAAGCTGGGTGATGCCTATAATAACCCTATGCGTCAGGATCTTGTCTCGGTATCTGTCTCTATTCCGCTAATCGACTGGGGAGTGAGAAAAGGCAAGGTCAACACGGCCAGAAATACCCTTAATGTTGCCGAAATAGCCGGCCGTCAGGAGGAGCTGTCAATCGATCAGGATGTCACGATTACCATAAGCGAGTTCGCGACACAGCA
Organism: uncultured Muribaculaceae bacterium; assembly: GCA_910584665.1. GTDB lineage: Bacteria > Bacteroidota > Bacteroidia > Bacteroidales > Muribaculaceae > JAAVFS01. The sequence goes on from CAJUBL010000060.1 coordinate 7,894, forward strand.
GCAGCTTGTGGCGAGTGCTGTTGAAGCCCTTGATCTCGCTGAGATGGCATACAGCCAGACCCGCCGGCGTTTCATAATAGGAAAAGCCGATATAAACAGTCTCACCCTTGCACTCAACCGCCAGCAGGAGGCCAGCAGGAACTATATCAACTCTCTGCAGAATTACTGGCTGAGCTACTATAAGATACGCAAGCTGACCCTTTTTGATTTTGAGTTCAACACACCTATTCCGGTGATGTTTGACAATGCTATCGGGCTTGATTGACCGGAATTGTAAAGAGAATGTCCGCAAATGGCGCAGAGATGTCATATATCATCATTTTCAGTTATTGTCAGCTTCATTGCATTGGCACTGCTGGGGTGTGTGCTGTTGCCGTTGCTGCCTGTCAGGCTCGTGCCGTCTGAGACACTGCCTGCCATAGGAGTGGGTTTCAATATGCCCGGAAGTTCGGCACGCGCTGTCGAGTCAGAGGTCACCAGCCGTATGGAATCGGCGCTCAGCCGTGTGTCAGGCGTCAGGTATGTCGATTCCCGTTCGGGCAATGGCCGTGGATATATAACACTTGAGCTTGACCGTAATGCCGATCTGGGAGTGGCCCGTTTCGAGGCCGCCATGATTATCGCGCAGATGTGGAACAGTCTCCCCGGGAGTGTGTCTTATCCTTACATCGATGTGCGTCAGGTCAACAATGATGCGGTAAGACCGTTTCTCAGCTATACCATCAATGCAGAGCAACAGCCATCGGAGATAATGCGCTATGCCGAGGACAACATCCGTCCGGTATTGGGCAATATTCCCGGAGTGGCCAATGTCATGTTGTCGGGAGCGGCTCCGATGGAGTGGGTTATAGAGTATGACAACCGCCTGATGAATTCATTGGGAATAACAAAGGGCAATATACAGCAGGCGTTGTCGGCATATCTGGGCTCGGAATTCCTGCGCATGGCTCAGCTCGGGCCGGGTGATGACGATAACTGGACACGAATCTCCATAGCCGGTGCCGATTGTTCGGACGGTATCGATATATCGAAAATAGTTGTCCTCAATCAAGAAGGGGAAATCATAACGCTCGACAAGATAGCACGTGCGGTACATCGTGAGTCGACACCTACATCCTATTTCCGCATCAATGGTCTCAATTCGATATACCTTAATCTCACATCGGCTGAGAATGCCAATCAGATTGATCTTAGTGCCAAGGTGAGACAGCGTCTCGAGTCGATGAATCTGCCCGACGGATATATGCTGAATCTCAGTTATGATGCGTCAGAGAATATTACTAAGGAACTTGACAGGATATACTTCCGTACAGGCCTTACTCTACTTATATTGCTGGTGTTTGTCGGAATCATGACTCTCAGCTGGCGTTACCTTATGCTTATTGCCATAAGTCTGGCAATAAATATGGCTGTCGCTATCGTGGCTTACTATATATCTGGTGTCGAGATTCAGCTATACTCGCTTGCCGGTATCACCATCTCGTTCAATCTGGTTATCGACAACCTGATAGTGATGACCGAGCATATAATGCGCCGCAATAACCTGCGGGCATTCACGGCTGTGCTTGCGGCAACTCTGACTACTGTGGGGGCACTGTCCGTCGTTTTCTTCCTTGATGAGAGGACTATGCTCAATCTCAAGGATTTTGTTGTCGTTGTTATTATCAATCTCACCGTCTCGCTGTCTGTGGCTCTTTTCTTTGTGCCGGCAATGATGGAGCGGCTGAGGGTCGTCAGACGTGTCGGTGTAAACAGACGGTTGCGCCGTGTACAGGTCTTCATGTCGCGTTGTTATGTCTCGACTATAATTTTTTTCAGCCGATATAAGAAAATTTGTTATGCAGTCTTTATCCTTGCTTTCGGTCTGCCTGTCTTTATGCTTCCGGACAAGATCGACGGAGAGGGGACTATGGCATCGGTATATAATTCGACTATAGGATCGGATGTCTATAATGAAAATATCAGACCGTGGGTTGACTGTTGTCTCGGTGGAACTCTGAGACTTTTTGTCGAGAAAGTGCGCAATGGCGGTTATTTTAACCGTGACCACAGTGATCCGGTGCTGTCGGTAAGTGCTACATTGCCCAATGGCGCCACTTTACAGCAGATGAATGTGCTTATCTCAAAGATGGAGCGTTTCCTGCAGACCAAAGAGGGGATACATCAGTTCCATACTTCTGTTTCCGGAGCACGACGCGCAAACATTACAATATATTTCAAGCCCGGGTATCAGCATGACGGATATCCGTATAGGCTTAAATCGGATGTCATATCAAAAGCCCTGACCTTAGGCGGCGGCAGCTGGAGTGTGTATGGACTCGAAGATCAGGGATTTAACAATGATGTACGTGAAAGTGCCGGCAGCTATAGACTGAAAATGAGCGGCTATAATTATGACGAACTGTATTCGTATGCCAGGGCTGTGTGTGACACACTGCTTTCTCATCGCCGTATCAGGGAGGTGACCGTCAACTCGGGATTTTCATATTATAAGGATGACTATACCGAGTTTTACCTTGAAATGGATAAGGAACGGCTGGCCAGGGACTCGGTGGGCGTTGCGGATCTTGTCGGAGCAATATCACATGAAATAGGACGCGATATAAGTGTGGCGACGGTGCCGGCCCATACCGGTGTGGAGAATATCAGACTCACGTCAAAGGATCATGACCGTGATGTATGGTCGCTGCTTAATGTACCTGTGCAGGTCGGGTCAAAGTATATCAGACCGGCAGACTATGCGACAATCGAGAAACGACAGACTCCGCCCGATATCGTGAAGTATAATCAGGAGTATGTGCTATGCCTGCAGTATGAATATATAGGTTCAAGTTCACAGGGTAACAGGATGTTGGATAAAATTATAGCTGACACGTCGTTGCGGCTTCCCATGGGATATAGGATTGAACGCGGCAGTTTCTACTGGAGCTTCGGTGATGATGTGCGGCATTATGCGTTGCTTGGCCTTGTTGTTCTGGTGATATTTTTTGTGTCATCGGTACTGTTCAATTCGTTGCGACAGCCGTTTGCAATAATTTTTGTCATACCGGTATCGTTTATCGGTGTATTCCTGACTTTCTATATGTTTGATCTTAAATTTGACCAGGGAGGATTTGCCGCGTTCATATTGTTGTGTGGTATTACGGTCAATGCGGCCATTTATATTATCAATGAATATAACTCGTTGAGCAGGGCCTATCCGCATATCGCTTCCCGCAGGTTATATCTCAGAGCATTCCGAGCCAAGATAACGGCGGTGATGCTGACAGTCCTGTCAACAGTGCTCGGTTTTATTCCTTTCCTGATCGGGGATGTACGCGAGGGGTTCTGGTTCCCGTTGGCGGCAGGCACAATGGGCGGACTTATTATGTCGATGTTGGCGATATTTGTTCTTATGCCTGTAATGATTATCCGTAAAAATAAATAACGGGAATTTATTTTTACGGATAATGCTGATGTGGTTGTATGTCGCCGTATAGACCTGTGCGTTATATTGTTTTGAGCAGATGCCGGGCTTCCCGGGCAAGTTTCCACTGGGCGCGTGCTCTGACGAGGTTGTGTTCGGGATAGGCGATACGGTAATATGTGTCTCCGTTGAGATAGTCGGTGAGGAAGCGTATGGCCTGCATGTAGGCGAACCTGAACAGGCCGTGCGATAAAAGACGGCGTTCGGTATCGGTGAGAAACTCGCCGGCGGTCTCGAGATATCCGCGTGTGAATGCGTCGTATACTTCGGTATTGATACGTATCCGGTCGAGGTCAGGCTCATCCTCGGGAGCGCAGTTGGCTCCTGTACGCATGAAATCGCCGTAGTCGCTCAGGACATAGCCTGGCATGACTGTGTCGAGATCTATCACGCAGAGCACGTTGCCTTCAGTGTCAAAGAGTATGTTGTTGACCTTGGTGTCGCAGTGACATACGCGCAGAGGCAGTTTACCCTCGCGGTGAAGCCGTTCGGCTGTGCATCCGAGTTCCCTGATCTCAAGCATGTCTCTGACAAGATCCCTGACGTTGTCAAGGCGTCCGGCGGCATTAGTACTGATCGCATCGTCAAACTGTCTGAGACGGAATTCCATATTGTGGAAGTCCCTGATTGTTTCGGCAGGCAGCGGTTTCATGTCGGCGAGCATCTTCTCGAAGTCGCCGAACGCCCGTCCGGCGGCCTCGGCATGTTCGGGAGTTACTGTCTCGTGTGTGATGCTGTCGGGAATGTGGACCATGATGCGCCAGTAGTCTGTGCCGTCATGATAGTATGATTTACCTGTTGCGGTATTGGGCAGAAAGCGCAGGCAATGGCGTTCGATATCGGTAATGCCGCGTTCGGCGAGTTTTATGCGTATGTGGGCGGTTACACGGTCAATATTGTCCTGAAGGGTATCTACGTCGGGAAAGACATTGGTATTGATGCGTTGCATCACGTAGCGTTTTCCTGCCGGTTCTGTTACAAGATAGGTGCTGTTGATAAGACCGTTGCCGAGGGGCTTTATCTCTGACTCCGTATCAAGGCCGAATGCCTGCAGTATGCGATGGAAATCTGTCATGGTATTGTCTGTGTTGTTGTTTTATGGTCGATAGCTGAAAGAGAGAGAAACAAGCGGATGATTTGCTGTTGTTGTGTCGCAAACCATCCGCTTGACGGTAGTATTGTATTTGTGAAAAATCAGGCCTGAGTGTAGAGAGCGAGTTCCTCGGGCTTGAACGCGGCAATGAACGAACTGTGCTTGTTGACTTCGGCCTCGGCCATGTTGGCGTATACGAGTGCGCTCTTTGTCATTGACTCGCTTCCATAACGGGTAGCGTCGGTGGCGAGGAGATAGGCCATCACGAGGTTGCCTGCCATCTCGACGAGTCGACGTGCCATGAAGTCGGTGTAGGCCGGGTCATTGACAGCCTGTACTGTATCGATGGCGGCCTGATATTTCCCGGTCAGAGCCGCAAGACGCTCCTTGACAGGGGCGAGTGTCTCGCTGAAAGGCATAGCGGCATAGATGTCCATGAGGGCCTTGTATGTGCCGGTGGTGACATGGCGTATGGCTGCCACAACCTGCAGCTGGGTTGTACCTTCGTATATCGAGGTTATACGGGCGTCGCGGTATACGCGTTCGCAGGCATAGTCTTTCATGAAGCCCGAACCGCCGTGTACCTGAATGCAGTCGTAGGCGTTCTGATTGCAGTATTCCGAGCTGAGGCCCTTGGCGAGGGGTGTGCATGCGTCGGCATACTTGCGGTAGGTCTTGAGTTCCGCTTTCTCCTCGGGAGTGAGTCTGCGCTCTTTTTCGATATCTTCATAGGCTTTGTACAGGTCGACATATCGTGCTGTCTCGTAAAGCAGACAACGTGAGGCATCGAGTTTGGCTTTCATTACAGAGAGCATCTCGTACACTGCGGGGAACTCGATGATTGGCTTGCCGAACTGCTGGCGCTCGCGGGCGTACTGCAGAGCTTCGCGGTATGCGATCTCGCTGACACCTACCGACTGGGCTGCGATGCCGAGACGGGCACCGTTCATAAGGGCCATCACGTACTTGATCAGACCCATGCGGCGAGAGCCGCAGAGTTCGGCCTTGGCGTTCTTATAAACGAGTTCACATGTGGGAGATCCCTTGATTCCCATCTTGTTCTCTATACGACGCACGGTGACGCCGCCGTCGCGCTTGTCATAGATAAACATAGAGAGGCCGCGACCGTCTTTGGTGCCGTCTTCTGAACGTGCAAGTACGAGATGGATGTCGCTGTCACCGTTGGTGATAAAGCGTTTTACTCCGTTGAGGCGCCATGTGCCGTCGGGCTGCTCGGTGGCTTTGAGCATTACCGACTGAAGGTCAGAGCCTGCGTCGGGCTCGGTGAGGTCCATAGACATGGTCTCGCCCTGACATACGCGTGTGATATATTTCTGTTTCTGTTCTTCGCTGCCGAATTCGTAGATGGTCTCGGCGCAGTCCTGAAGGCCCCACAGGTTCTCGAATCCGGTATCGGCGCGGCTTACGATGTCTGCGGCCATTATATATGGCGTTATGGGGAAGTTGAGACCGCCCAGACGGCGGGGCATAGACATGCCCATGAGACCGGCCTTGCGGGTGATGTCAAGATTCTCTACGGTCTTGTCGGCATAGTGTGCGTGCCCGTCAGAGCAAGAAGCTCCCTGATGGTCAACGGCCTCGGCGTTCTCGGCGATTTTGCCGCCGCATATGTCACCTACGATTTCGAGTACCTTGTCGTAGTTATCCATTGCATCGGCGAAGTCGACCGGAGCATAGTCAAATTTGTCGGCGTCGGTGTAGTCGCGCTCTTTGAGAGCGACAATCTTCTCCATCAGAGGATGTGAGAGGTGATGACGCAGGTCGGGATTGTCTGTATAAAAATTAGCCATTGCTTTATAGTCTTACTTGGAGTTCTTCTTATAATACTTGATGAGCTTGGGCACGATATCCTCCATGTTGCCGGTGATCACGTAGTCGGCGATGGTATTGATAGGTGCGTTGGGATCATTGTTGATCGAAATTATGATCGAGCTGTCCTGCATGCCGGCGATGTGCTGGATCTGGCCGGAGATACCGCAGGCGATATAGAGTTTGGGACGGACGGTGACACCGGTCTGTCCGATCTGACGCTCATGCTCGATAAAGCCGGCATCGACAGCGGCACGCGATGCGCCGACTTCTCCGCCAAGTACTTTGGCGAGGTCGAAGAGCAGGCCGAAGTTCTCTCTGCTGCCTACACCGTAGCCGCCTGCCACGATGATGGGGGAGTTCTTTATGTTGATCTTTGATTTTTCGATCTGGCGGTCGATGATCTCGACAACAAAGTCGGTATCGCTCACGTAGTCCTTGGCCTCAAGGTTGATTGTCTGCCCCTGATGGTTGGCATCGTATATCTCTTTCTTCATCACTCCCTCACGTACGGTAGCCATCTGAGGACGGCACTCGGGATTGACAATGGTTGCAACGATGTTGCCACCGAAAGCCGGACGTATCTGGTATAGAAGATTCGTATAATCCTTGCCGGTCTTCGGATCGGTATGGGGACCGATCTCGAGAGCGGTGCAGTCGGCGGTAAGACCGCTGTGAAGGCATGACGATACGCGGGGGCCGAGGTCTCGGCCTATGCATGTCGCGCCCATAAGGCAGATCTGTGGCTTGATCTCCTTGAACAGATTGATCAGTACAGCCGCATGTGGGTTGGATGTGTAGGGGTAAAGGCGTTTGTCCTCGACTTTGTATAGGGTGTCGACTCCGTAGGGGAAGACCTGTTCATCAACGCCATTGAGATTGTCGCCGATAACTATTGCCTGAAGCTCGACGCCAAGCTTTGTGGCGAGCTGGCGGCCTTTGGTGAGGAGTTCGAGGCTCACATCAGCAATTTTGCCGTCTTCAATCTCGCAGTATACTATCAGATTATTCTGTGACATGATTCAGTTAATTTTCCGGCCATTAACCACCGATGGTGTGGTTGGCGATGAGTTCGACAATGAGGTTCTCGATTTCCTGGTCGTTATTGTCGAGGCGGCGGCTCTCCTTGGCGGTGAACACCACGTTCTCGATAGCTTTGACCTTTGTGGGCGAGCCGGGAAGACCTATCTGCTGAGGATCGGCTTCGACATAGGCGGCACTCCACTCGTCGATGTTGAGGTAGGGATGCGCATCGACAAATGCCTTGAGCTTTTCGTCAAGATGTGCTTTCTCACTGGTTGATACAGCACGTTTATACTTCATAAGACGCTGGGCGTTGCGTGGACGGCAGTCGGGGGCCGATCCGTTGACGGTGACAACACAGGGCAACGGTGCCTTTACAGTCTCGACACCATGCTCCAGACGGCGCTTGACAGTTACCTTGCCGTTTTCGATACCGAGTATTTCCTCGGCATATGTCACTTGTGGAAGGTTCAGTTTCTCGGCGATCTGCGGACCGACCTGTGCGGTGTCTCCGTCAATTGCCTGACGACCGCCCAGAATGATGTCGTAGTTACCGAATTTCCTGACTGCCTGAGCCAGAGAATAGGAGGTCGCGAGAGTGTCTGCACCACCGAGAACACGGTCGGTAAGTACAATGCCTCCGTCGGCACCACGGTACATGGCCTCGCGTATTACCTCGGCTGCACGGGGCAGTCCCATTGTAAGCATAGTAACAGTTGACCCGGGGTTGGCGTCTTTGAGGCGAAGCGCCTGCTCGAGAGCGTTGAGGTCCTCGGGATTGAAGATGGCCGGCAGAGCCGCACGATTGATTGTGCCATCCTCTTTCATTGCATCTTTACCCACATTGCGGGTGTCGGGCACCTGCTTGGCGAGTACAATGATGTTCAGACTCATATTTATTAGTATTTTTAATTAATAAAATGCACAAAGCAAAATTTTGCGCAAAAATACGAATTTTTTTCATTAAACTGTTATATATTTTGATGTTTTAATGGGTTTGTGTCTTAAGGGGTTGTTTTTTAATAAGTTGTGAATGTTAATAAGTGTGACGGATGATTTTCTGTTTAATTTAATATATGAGAAATAATCATGACTACTGGTCGAAAAGGACAATTATTGTGACAAAATTATAGGCTTTAAATCAAACCGAATTGCTACCTTTGCAGTCGATTCCAACAGACAGAAATTTATGTTACTTATAAATTCCATATCACAGTTTGGCCGCTACTGCATGTTCATGAAACGCGTTTTTGCGGTGCCTGACCGATGGCGGGTATTCCTGCAGCGTATGCTCGGCGAGGTTACGAAACTCGGTGTCGATTCGATACCGCTTGTGGTGATTGTATCGTTATTCATAGGAGCCGTCATCACTATACAGATGCAGCTGAATATATCATCTCCGCTTATTCCGGCTTATTCCGTAGGCCTTGCTACGAGAGACATCGTGTTGCTCGAGTTTTCCAATTCTATCCTTTGCCTTATCCTTGCCGGTAAGGTTGGATCGAACATCGCTTCGGAAATAGGAACAATGAGGGTTACCGAACAGATCGATGCGCTTGACATCATGGGCGTGAACTCATCCAATTTTCTGGTGCTTCCGAAAGTTGTCGCTTTTGTGCTGTTCATGCCGGTACTTGTGTTATTGTGCATGGGTACGGCATTTCTGGGCGGACTTGCTGTAGCATATGTGACCGATCTTATCAGTGTCACTAAATATATTTATGGTCTGCAGGCTTTTTTCGTGGAATGGTATGTTTGGTATGCGCTTATAAAATCACTTGTTTTCGCCTATATCATTGCGACTGTGGCTTCGTTCTTCGGATATTATGTGAAGGGTGGGGCGCTCGAGGTGGGAAAAGCCAGTACAAATGCTGTCGTGTCGAGCAGTATCCTTATATTGTTATTTGATGTGATATTGACCAAACTCTTACTGCAATGATTGAAGTTAAAGACCTTTCAAAATCGTTTGACGGGAAGACTGTTCTGCACGAAGTCAGTGCCACGTTTTATACCGGCAGGACAAATCTGATCATAGGACAGAGCGGATCGGGCAAGACTGTCCTGATGAAGTGCATTGTAGGACTGGTAAAGCCTGAAACGGGCGAAATACTGTATGACGGCCGTGATTATCTGAAGATGGATCCGCAGCAGGTCAAAGCCATACGCAAGGAGATCGGAATGCTGTTTCAGGGATCGGCATTGTTTGACTCGGAAACTGTGCTTGGAAATGTGATGTTTCCGCTTGTCATGTTTTCAGACATGAGCTGTGAGGAGCAGTTGGAACGGGCACACTTTTGTCTTAGCCGCGTAAACCTTACCGGATCTGAGAATAAATATCCGAGCGAGATTTCAGGCGGAATGCAGAAGCGGGTCGCCATTGCGCGTGCTATAGCACTGAACCCACGCTATCTGTTCTGTGACGAACCGAACTCCGGCCTTGATCCCAAGACGTCGATAGTTATAGACGAACTGCTTAGCGATATTACACACGAATATAATATAACGACTATAATCAATACTCACGATATGAATTCAGTATTGGGTATCGGTGAAAACATTATCTTTATCAATAAGGGACATAAGGCCTGGGTCGGGGATAAGAACCGTATATTCAGGACATCCAACGAAGCCCTTAATGACTTTGTATTTGCGACCCGCCTGTTTCAGGAAGTGAAAGATTATATCATATATCATGGGGAGGATTAAACGGGTGAATATGAGTCTGTTAATTGTTCGGTGTCTAAAAAATAGATAAATTATTTGCACAGAAAGAAATAAACACGTACCTTTGCAACCGTAAAAGCAAGAGGCTTTGTAAAATAAATTATGGAGAGATGGCAGAGTGGTCGATTGCGGCGGTCTTGAAAACCGTTGAGGGTCA
>CAJUBL010000061.1 GCA_910584665.1 uncultured Muribaculaceae bacterium
TCCCTCAAAAGCGAGTGCAAAGGTACACCCTTTTTCATTCCCCTCCAAATTTTTCCGAAACTTTTTTCCATCCGTTTTCGACAGACCCCACGTATCTGTCTGTCTTTCCGAGTTTTTAGTAAATGTTAAAAATATGTTGCGGAACATAACTTCTCAACATATGATGCAATTGAGGCACGTTAAACTTTGAAATCAATATAATAATGTTTAACTTCGCAAACAATTCAAACAACAGTCCATAACCATAATGACAAACTCCGTCAGACACATAATATGCAATGTCGGTGCCTTTCTGGCATCAATATCATGTCAGGCCATAATGCCGACAGAAGCTGTATTTGCAAACGAAACTGCAGATACGACAAAATTAAATGTTTTATTATATAACGCGTCGAAAATAGCAGATCCACAGGAACGCATTGCAGTGGTCGGACGTGAATTTATCGGTACGCCATATGTCGCCGGCACACTCGAAGGTACACCAGAAGAACTGAAGGTCAATCTCGATCAACTTGACTGCACTACTTTTGTCGAAACCGTACTCACTATAGCTTACACAGCTGGCGAGCATCGAACATCATGGCGCGACTACGTATATAACCTTGAGAAAATAAGGTATCGCAATGGAACTCTTAACGGATACGCATCCCGCCTGCATTATTTCAGCGACTGGGTAGTCGATAATATCCATCGGGGAAATATAAAAGAGCACACCAACCGTATGCCGGCAATTGACTGGGCGGTTAAAACACTTGACTTCATGAGCTCAAACCGGGATAAATATCCGGCAATGAAAGACTCAGCTGAATTTGAAAGAATAAAAAACTATGAAATCGGTTACAGAAATCATCGCTACCCATACATCAAAGCCTCAAAACTATCCAATAAAACAACAATTGCGGCTCTAAAAGAGGGTGATATCGTAGCTCTGACCACTAAAACTCCCGGACTCGACGTCTCACATATGGGCATAATAATAAAAAAAGATGATATTCCATATCTCATGCATGCCTCAAGTAAAAAAGGATGTGTAATTATAGACAACATGCCACTCACCGAATATATACGACGAAACGGGAACACCGGTTTACGTGTAATACGTCTTAACGAGTAGATATATTCAATATCTACCGCAATCAATACCTAAATTCCAATATACCAATATGATTCACATTACAAAATTTATGGCGGCAGCGTTCATAGCCGTTGCCGCAGGTATGGCCGCAACAGCACAAAATGACTCTACCTGCATTTATCTTGCAGCAAGTTCCGACGGACAGTCCGGACTGGTCATGCTCCTGTCCAATGGAAACAGAGATAACAATAGCTACAGTTGGTCTGACAAAGGATTACATCAACGCATCACCGGAAGTGACTTCGGAGCCTGGGGATCCGGTAAAAAAATGTATAATCCGCGAGTATTCCGTGATACAGCGGATGGCTCATGGCATCTATTGTTTGACGTTGACAGAAAAGGATCTGCATGCAGTTATAGTTTCTCGCCGGATTTACTGACCTGGTCTGTTCAGGAATATCGATATCCAGAAGAAGCGCGTAATATGATTCCGGAAACTGCCATCCCGGGGAAGCAGGCCGATTATCCTCTGCCGGATGGCAAAAGCGCACATGGAACCATATTTAAAGTAGAGAAAAGTGTAGTCGATCTCGTTCGCAATCACCAGAACTACCGCAATCAGCTCAATTCAAAATATAGTGAACGTACACAGGAAGACTCCTGGCGCTTCGATGGCATCAGGGAAGTGGATATGACAATAAAACTGCATCCCGAACAGACAAAGAACATCAGTGACAAATTTATAGGAATATTCTTTGAAGATATCAATTACGCCGCAGACGGCGGACTATATGCCGAACTGATACAGAACCGCGATTTCGAATATTCTCCGGCCGACAGAAGCGGTGACTCCAAATGGCATGCCACCCGCGAATGGTCTCTGAGCGACAGTTCTGCTATGAAAGCCACTATAAAGACCGAGAATCCATTACATGCAAATACGCCCCACTATCTCCATCTCCTGACACCCGGCTCAGCCAAATATACACTCTCAAATAATGGCTATGACGGAATAGCAGTGAAAAACAACAATATATATAATGTATCGATATGGGTACGCAGCGACAAAACCAACGATATAACTGTGACACTCCGGAATCCTGAAGGAGAAAACATCGGTTCATGCAGACTAAAGCTAAAAGATACCGGCATCTGGAGTAATCTGACAGGCAGAATAAAAGCCCGCAAAAACTGTGACAGAGCCAGACTCCACATCTCGGCCTCGCGCCAGACTGAATTAGACATAGACATGGTCTCACTGATGCCCGAAGAAACATTTAAGGGACGGACAAACGGTCTGCGCAAAGATCTCGCCCAGACACTCGCAGACCTAAAACCCCGGTTCGTACGTTTTCCCGGCGGATGTGTCGCACACGGAGACGGTATCGACAACATGTATGACTGGAAAGGATCTATAGGCCCGCTGCAGGAACGCACCGGTAAACGCAACCTCTGGGGATACCACCAGACACGCGGACTGGGTTACTATGAATACTTCCAGTTCTGCGAAGACATCGGCGCCAGTCCATTACCTGTATTAGCCGCCGGAGTACCCTGTCAGAACTCATCGACGCACTCCCGCTACAGCCATGACGTACTCACCGGAAATGGACAGCAGTGCGGTATACCGATGGAAGATATGCCGGCATATATCAATGAGATACTTGACCTGATAGAATATGCCAACGGTGACAGCACAACGACATGGGGACGCAAACGCGCCGAAGCCGGTCATCCCGAACCATTCGGCCTGACAATGATAGGCATTGGCAACGAGGATATTATCACCGAAGCCTTCAAAGCCCGTTTCCTCATGATCAACAAGGCTGTTAAGGAACGATATCCGGATATTGAGATGATCGGAACTGTCGGACCGTTCTATGAAGGTCCCGATTACGTCGCCGGATGGGATCTTGCCCGAGAAAACAATATTGACGCCGTTGACGAACACTACTATGTATCACCCGGCTGGTTTATACATAACGGAGACTATTACGACAGCTATGATCGCAACGGGACAAAAGTATATCTGGGAGAATATGCATCACATGTACCGGACCGTGCATCGTCACTTGAAGCCGCACTATCCACAGCCCTTTATCTGACTAACGTTGAACGTAATGCCGATGTCGTCACAATGACTTCATACGCTCCGCTACTGGCCAAAGAAAACCACACACAGTGGCGCCCCGATCTGATATACTTCAACAACACCGGGATAAAACTCACCCCCGACTACTACGTACAGAAAATGTACGGTAATAACTCCGGGACAAAGTATATTCCGACAACACGTACATTATCAAACAATAATAACGACATAGCACTGAGACTTGGAGAATCGGCTGTAATAGATACTGAATCAGGCGATACAATTATCAGACTTGTAAACATGACACCACTGATAGTAAAAACAGACATCGGCATAAAAAGCCATGCTATCGTGACAATCCTTACCGGCAATCCCGAGGAGACTGATGTCTGTGAGAAAATCAATGAAATGGAAATCAATGACATTTACGACCAGCCGGCCTACTCTTTCAGCGTTTTACGCTTCAGAAACAGAAAATAAAACATAGTCAGCGCTACAGGCACCACAACACACGACACAATAGTGGCGGCAAGGTAATACCCCTGATAACAGACGGTAGCCTGGGCCGCCACTATCATTGAAACCGACAGCGACAGCGATAACGGTCTTCCCACTCCACCCATATGGTATCTGCAGCGGTAAACAGCAAATACTATAATGGTATATAATACATACCACATAACATATGCACACCCGAGTCCGGCCAACGAACCGTTACGGAATCCGGCAACACACAACACCAGATACAGTACTGAGCTCAATGACTCTGTCAAAAGATAAATCACACCATCACCACGGGCAAGTATGACATAAGCCATTACAAAAGATACAGCCTTAGGAATAGTTCCTACCGATGCAATTGTAATATAATCAACTGACGCAAGAAAGGCATCACTATACAGAACCCTGACAATCAAGGGCACGATATTGATAAAAAGCACAACTGCCGCAAGAAGTCCCCACATCAGCATAGACATTTCATGACGGACAAAGAGAGAAAGACGGTTATTACTCTTTTCAACCGCCGCAATACGAGGATAATACTCTATGGCAATCGCCGCAAATATCAATCCGACATACTGGTTTATAATCGTATATCCGGCCTGATATACTCCGACCATATCATCACCGGCCCTGCGCCCCAGCCACACAAGAAACAGATACTGAAACAGTTGAGTGATAAACATAGCGGCTGTCATAAACATACCGAGACGTAGAATAGGCAACGATGATTCCCGCATCTCCCCGGATTGCAGGCGAGCCACCCCCTTAACACGTCCCCGCACAATGAAATATGCAATAAATATACATACACTGAACGAGATAATTGAAGGCACAATGCCGTCATATCCCCAAAACCATATCAGCATAATCGAAATCACAGTAGCGGCCACCCCACCCCACATAGAAGCGGAAGCAAGTCTCCTGAAACGTTCACTGGCCTGAAGGACAGCCTGTTCTCCACTTATCACAGAAGATAAGAACACAACTATAGACAGAGCGACAAAAGGGACAGTATGATCGGTGTCATCAAACGTAACCCGGCTTAATACCGGCGCAAGCAACAAAACAAGAAAAGCTCCGATAAGTCCCAATAATCCGGAAAGACGCCTGACGACCGTAACAAGAACACTGAATCGTGCCTGGGGCGCACCGACAATCTCCCTGACGCCGGACTGACGTATATTCAACTGAACCAACTGGTTGATGACCTCTATCGCATTATTGTAAAGTCCGAAGATTCCTATACCTGCCGTACCAAGCCAAAGTGCGATACACTTTGTCCGGACAACCGAACATAACACATTGACAATCTGCACAGATCCGAATACACCGAGAGCTTTGAACACACGACGCGAGGTTGCCTGTCCAAACTTTGCAGTCCGAGATCCGGATCTAACTTCACTGTTCATATCTGAAAGCATATCTGCTGACTGTCAATAACATACATGATAATCTATCTTGAGAGCCACAGTTCCGGATTCTGCTTATCTTTCTCCCTGCGAAGTTCGAAATGAAGAACACTGCGATTACCGTCGGCCTTATCAACATATACACGTCCAAGTTGCTGACCGATTGTGACTTTATCTCCTTTCCTGACATTCAGTGAAGCAATATTGGCATAAACCGTGACATAGTCTCCATGACGCAGAACTATGACATTATTATAACCGGCAAGCTTGAATATCTGAGAAACCTCGCCACCGAATACAGCATGTACCGTCGCGCCACGGGTTGTCTCTATATCTATTCCGGGATTATTTGTCTCAACCTTAGGCAAACGCGGATGTTTCTGGCGGCCAAATCTTTTCACGATTGTGAAATCACCGTTGACAGGGTACGGCATTTTGCCCTTGTTGTCTTCAAATGTTCCGGTAAGCACACGACTGTCGTTCAACTGATCTTTGCTACCGGATGGTTTCTGTTCAACATACTGTCTGTCAGACTCTGACGGCCTGACAGTATCTCCAGACACGGCCTGTCTGCGACGCTCGGCTTCTTTACGCGCACGCTCTTTCTGAGCCTGTTCCTCCTGACGTCTACGTTGTTCAAGTTCTTCCGCAAGAGCCTTTTCCAGACGTTCCTCAAGCTTACGCGCCTCATCCTGTCGCCGCTTGAGCACCTTCTGCAACTGACTGTTATGACTCTTCAGTGATTTTACAAGTCTGTCTGTCTCAACCTTTTTCCGTTCAAGAGAAGATCGTTGCTGTTCGACACGCTTCAAAACACGCTGGTTGGCAGCCCGCAATGAATCAAGACGCTGATGACGGAGCGATAACGACTGCCTTGTTTCAACTATCTCACGGGACTTTCTCTGACGCCAACGCGAGAACTGACGAAGAGAACGATACCGTTCCCACGCCTGTTTGAAATCGGTCGAAGAAAACACAAATGTAATATCATTCAAACTGTTGGCATTGGTCTGGGAGCGACGCAGTGCCGAACGATATTTCTCACACATTGCATCAAGTCTGGAATTGAGCTGAGATATAGAATCATTCAGAGGACGTATAAGCCTAACTATCGAATCAGATTTTCCTCTAAGCCTCCTGATATCTTTATTAATATCAGCAATCTGACCGTCAAGCAATTCCAACTCATGAAGATTGTTCTCTACATCCCGCTCATTCTGTCTTATATTGCGACGGGCCTGTTCCACCTGTTGTCTGTTACGACGCTGATCCTTTCTGATTGATGACGAAGATTGTCCCCATCCCTGAACGAAGAACAGTGATAACAACAATAATGTCAAATATTTACGGCACATCTCTTATAACAAATTAAAACAATGACGCTGACGATAGCGATTTGATAAGGTCGGCAAACTTTATAATCCTGTAACTGGACCCCGGACGTCTGAATGACGGAATGTCCACATTATCAACCTTAAGACTACCGACAGAGTAACGAAGCGATGCATCAAGACGCTTCGCAGAGACAGTCATATCACAGGCCAATGAAGACGGGATATAGCCCAACGGACATTCAACCGGTGATAAACAACTGACAATGACAGGCTTGCGTCCAGGCAACTCGATTGACACCGATGAAACCTGATTAATACCTCTGTCTACATCATAGACACATACAAAAGGATATCTGCTGACTGATCCGGCCGAAACAGTCCATGTATCTGATTCATTGTCAGAGGCTCTGAATGTGAGCCCACGTGACTTATGTGACAATCTGCCACACTGCCCGGGAATTACAGCACGTCCGAGCATAAGCGACTGTATCTGCCCCAAAGTGATACCTGAGTCAGAACCGATCCTTTCAAGGCTCTCTATGAGAGCAAGATGATGCACCTTATCGATACAGTAAACCGAATCGCACGTGACACGCAACAACGCCACCTCAAACCCCAATACGCGCATAGAGATATGCACAAGACTGTCCCGGACCATGTAAGCGCGTCCTGAAAGGGATAGATTGGAAGGAGAACGTAATTCTACTTTCACGGGCACACTGAGTGAATGCCATGGTTTATAGGATGATATCATCGCATCGAACCGTTCTTCAACCGAAGCGCCCGTAAGCTGTTCGGGAGACAATGCCGCACGATGTGATCCACATGCTGTAATCAGAGTGACAATAGCGGCAAAAGAGATATAATGGAGATAATTTACAATAGTTTTCACTTGTAGAAATATGTCTTATGTTTAATCTTACGCTGAAGGAGAGTGTCATCCGGATCCAGTTCCGCTGCCTGCTTCCAGTATTCAAGAGCCTTTTCCGGGTCCTTACACATAAAATATATATCTCCCATGTGCTGATATAATTCAGCCGACGGTTCCGCCGTCAGCTCTTTAGCTCTGTCAATAAACGATTTAGCCTCTTTATAGTCACCTTTCTTGAACATTATCCACGCATATGTATCAAGTGACGACCCGCTGTCAGGATCAATATTCAGAGACCGACGGCTGAGCTCGGCAGCTCTGTCAAGATCAATATTCTCACATGCCATAAAATAAGCACAATTGTTCATTGCCAAGGCATTTGACGGATCAATTTCCATAGCCTTCTCATACTGAGAGATCGCGTCGCGGACCTTTCCCGACTTATAAAGGATATCGCCTCTGGCGGTATATGCCTGCGACCTTATTGTAACCTCAGCGGTATCATTGGCTATACAACGGTCCAGATATTCCATGGCCGCAACAGTATCGCCTGACAACGAAGCGGATTCGCCGGTCAGCAGATAAAAAATCGGACTGTCAGGAAACAGTTCAAGCGCACGGCGGCCTGTCTCAGCGGCCTTATCATAAGCCCGCGCCGAAAAATACAGACCCATAAGCCCGCGCCAACGGTCAGCATTATGCAAGTCCGTATCAATCACATATTCCTGCTGTTCGGCGGCAGATTTAAAATCATTGATGGCAACAAAATACGAACTATACAGATCGTGAACCGGCGCCTCGTGGGGATACAGGTCAACCATTCGGTTAAACAACTCATTGATACGCGGTTGCATAAGAGAGTCGGCATATTGTTCCTTAACGTATCCGGTAAGAATCTCAAGCTTGGTATCAAGGTCCATGTCAGGCAACTGAAGAGCCTGAAACACCTCTCGGTCATAAGCGGCGCTATCACCGATTTCATGATAGTAGCCCGCCCGTTTATAATAGGCTAATCCGCTTGCAGGATCGACCTCACAGGCCTGATTATAATAATCAAGCGCCTTATCGTTGTCTCCAAATGACATATACATATCTCCGGCATATACGCGGGAATCGGCGCTACGCGGCGTTTCCTCCACCAGCCGCTCGACCTCAATTATAGCCGACGAAGTATCACGACGGGACATATAACTCATTACTTTCCTGGCTGTCAGCTGCAACTGCGGGCCCTCTGCCGCTTTGATACGGTCAATAAGACTTATCGCACGCTGCTGTGCGAGTGTATCGGCCGTGCGCGAAAGATATGCATCGGCCAGCCTTAACGTTATCTCACTTTTGAGAGGATAGATATCATGAAGTTTCTCCCACACAGCCAGTGCCGTATCACCATCCCCCACCCGCTCGCACATCGTACCGTAAAGCACCGTGCCGTAATAATCATCGGGATGTGCAAGAAAATGTTTACGAAGCAATTGAAGGCCGTGTTCCGTCATATCCCTGTCACCACGTCCAAGCATTATCTCATAGAACCCCAGATCATGTCCGACCGATGACTCTGAAGGATTTAGTTCGTAAGCCCGACTGACAAGTTCATAATAAGCATCAGTATTATCAAGAGCCAACTGGCGCTGAGCCTCTAAAAATATATAGTCGGCACGCCGTTCCTGTGCTCCAGCCTTCCAGTCTGCCTTATGCTCGGCATGCGACTCGGATACGCATACAAGACCAAACACGGCAAGGCCGCCCAAACGGATAAAAAATTTCATCTTGTTCATGATGTACAAACAGTTGATTCAACCGAGTCCCGTATGTCCGAACCCTCCATCACCGCGATCAGTCACGTCGAGATGATCTACGGCAGTCCATTCAATACGCTGAAAAGGAGCGAAAACAAGCTGGGCCACACGTTCTCCATCATTAATTACGAACGGAGACTGTGAAAGGTTCACAAGAATGATCTTAATCTCTCCGCGATAATCAGAATCAATTGTGCCGGGAGCATTGGCCACTGTGACACCATGCCTGGCGGCAAGACCGCTGCGAGGCCTTACCTGGCATTCATATCCCATAGGGATCGAGACAAAGAGCCCAGTAGGGATAAGAGCCCGTTCCAAAGGAGCGAGCGTAACAGGTTCGTCAAGATTGGCACGCACATCAAGCCCTGAAGCGCCATCGGTAGCATAAGCAGGAAGCGGGTGCCTCGAGCGGTTTATAATCTGTACTGAAATTGTTGCTGACATAGTTAAATCATTTCTTGTTCCTGACCGACACAATAAAGCATCAAGCGAAGTTACAAAAAATAATCCGACCGTATGTAATACCCCGCCATAAAAAGTGTAAAACCACTAAAAGAGCCTAAGCCCTGATGAGAGAAATACGAAAAAATCAGACACTTAATTTCGCTCTAAATGACGGATTGTTTTATTGTTGATTCGTAAATTATTCTATCGGGCTCACGTCAGTAATAATTATATGATGAAGTACCTAAATAATCAGCATATATAAAACACTCGCATTAAATGACACTAAACGAATTTTTTCCTTTTAGCAAATAAATAGAGCACGGTTCAGCAATGCTTTAAGAAATAAACGAATAATTTATTAACTTTGCAAAACAGTTTAATTTATTTGATTTACGGCTATGGTTAAAGACTTGAATAGGATTAAGGTTGTCTTGGTGGAGAAGCATCTGACAAGCAAATGGCTAGCGGAGAATTTGGGTAAATCTACCTGCACTGTGAGCAAGTGGTGTTCTCAAAAATCACAACCTGATTTGCAGACCATGAATCAAATTGCAAATCTGCTTAATGTGAAATTGAGCGAACTTATTGTAGATTAACAGATACATTTTCAAGTCAATTTAATCTTACGACAATGAAAATTCCATTTGCGATATCGGCAAGAACAGCACATCTGATTGGTATGGAGAATTTTGCCAATGCAGAAGGAGCTATCGTTGAACTGGTAAAGAATGCTTATGATGCAGACGCTGATACTTGCGTGGTAGTAGCAGATGTCCAAAAAAGTAAGGCTGAATCCAAACTATTTATAATTGACAATGGATCAGGAATGACTGATGAAATCATCATTAACCATTGGATGACAATCGGTACGGATGACAAACTGCTCAATACCCGTTCTTCAAATAAAAAGCGTGTTAAAAGTGGAGCAAAAGGTATTGGTCGATTTGCCTTGAACAGATTAGGAACTTCGGCAGAAATGTTGTCTTTTGTCGGAAGCGAGTGTGGCAAAGGTTATGTATGGAATGTTGATTGGAAAAAATTTGACCAAGCACGTGTACTTTCGGATGTAGAGGCAAGTTTGGAAGAAATTACTGCTGACTATCTGGCAGATAGGATCAATTACTATGGCCTTGACAAATTGCCGATATATGACAAACTGGTCTCTGAAAATTTTCATGGAACAATTCTTTGTATATCTCATCTTAATGACGATTGGAATGACGATGCACTGAATGGATTACTGAAGAACCTTGAGATGCTAATCCCAGCAGAACTACAGACATCCTTTGGGTTGTATCTGTACAAGATGCATGACTTACATTGGAGTGGGAAAGTCAACCCGATGGAGTATGAGGATTATGATTATAAGATTTCCGCTCAGTATGAAGGAGGACGCGAAATACAGATAACGATTGAGAGAAATGAATTGAATTTATCTAAACTTGAAACGCTTTACAGCAAGATATTTCTGCGAGATGCGATGAAAGCGGCACCGTACCGCCTTGAGGATTTCCGGAAAAGAGAAGTCTCTCAAACTATTCAGATAAGCCCAAAGGTTGACACTGATTTGTTAGAACAGGTCGGTAAATTTGGATTCACGTTCTTTTTTCTAAAAAACACATTAAAAGATGATCGAGACAAAGATGGAAACCAAAAATATCCATACAATCTATTTGACGAATCAGCCCGCACACATTGGCTTGACAGGTTTGGGGGTGTGCGCATCTATCGTGATGAATTCCGTGTTCGTCCGTATGGAGAGAACGGAGATGACTGGTTAGGTTTAGGTCGCAGGCAGGCAAAGAGTCCTGGCGGTGCCGGTCAGAAGATGGGTGGCTATAGAATCCGTCCGAATCAGATTGCCGGAATCGTTAAAATTTCGAGACTGACGAATGCGGCGTTCGAGGATAAATCAAGCCGAGAGGGCATCCAGGAAAACGAGGCTTTCGCTTTGTTCAAAAATCTGTTATTGCAGATAATCTCGGTGTTTGAACTTGACCGTAATACGGTCATGTACAATCTTTCAGAATTGTACAAAGAAGAACATCCGCAGACGATGCGTGCAAAAGAAATTGCATATAAGGCTCTTGACTCTAAAGCAGAAAATTCGTCTAAAGAAGCAGAAGATTTAAAAATTCTCGCAGCAGACTATAAATCTTTGGAGACAGAACTCAATGACAAGGAGGCAGAATTATCAATGCTTCGCGGACTGGCGAGCATGGGAATTTCTTCCGCAACCTTTACTCATGAGCTCCGAAGCGTGATGATTCGCCTTTTGCCAAGGAACGAGTTGCTTAAGGATATTCTTCTGCAATATTTACCGGAAAAACAGTTTGAAGGGATGCGTTTTGACAATCCCTATCAGGAGTTAAAAAACATGAAAGAAGAAGACGAGAGACTTTATAATTGGCTCCTTTATTCTTTAAATTCAATACGTCGAAGTAAAAGGGAATGGGTAGACATCTGCCTGTCAAACTATTTTACTTTATTTGTAGAATCATGGAGACCTATTCTATTAAGAAAATTGATACGTATAGACCTACAGATAACAGATATGAATGGCGCATTACTTAAAGGATTCGAAATGGATCTGGATAGTATATTCAACAATTTTATAACAAATTCCATCTCCGCATTCCTCACTTCAAATGAAGAAAACAAAACAATTTCAATAAGTGTGAGCAATGACCATGGATATGCTGTAATAGACTTTATTGATAATGGTATCGGACTTTCTCCAGAATACAGAAATAACCCGGATGCTATTTTTAATGCTTTTGAGACATCAACAGTGGATAATCAGAACAATAAGATTGGCACTGGCATGGGATTGTTTATCGCAAAAGGCGTTATCAGCAAATATCCAGATGCAATGATCGCATTGCTACCTGTTGAAACAGGATTTGGAATAAGAACAATATTTAAAATCAAATAATTATGAGCGACAAAATCAGATTAGTCTATTTAGATGAGGAAGAAAGTTGGCAATCACAAGCTCATTCTGTACTGAAGAATGACTTTCAACTTCATATCCCACAATATATGCCTCATAATATAGAGGACATTTGGCAGGATGTATGCGAATTCGATGCTCAGGCCGTATTAATTGATTATCGTTTGAATGATACCGGCAAAGTATCATATACAGGCGATGACGTTATACGTGTACTTCATAATCACAACAAACATCTACCAATGTTCATTATAACATCGTATGAAGACAATGCACTGAAAGAGTGCAAAGAAGCTCAGATTATCCGTGGCAAAGAATTGTTTACCGATGCAAATAAATATGAAAAGCTGAAGAGTATTATTACGGCAAATGTAAATAATTATAACAGCCGTAAGACATCGGCTGAAAATACAATCAAAAAGTTTCAAGATAAAGTTTCCAAGGGAGAGGACTTGACAAATAAAGAGTCGGCGGCTAAATTTGAGGCTGAACTTTACTTGTCCGAGCTGGATTTGGACAATAGCGTTCGTCTGGATCTGATTACGAGCAGATCAAATGATACATTGGATGAATTGCTGAAGGTTGCCAAAAGCATTGTTAATATGCACAAGAAATAAACTATGACAGATTTCAGAAAAACAATCCCTGCCCGTAGGACATCAGTGCCGGCATATAAGGTTCATAACGAATACAAGCAATTACTATGCGAAGATTTCCACCAACGTTGCGGTTATTGCGGAGATCATGATTTCTTTAGGGATACTTATTACGAGGTTGACCACTTTGTCCCCAAGAAACATCTTGTAAAAATATCTCCTATAGAATATTCCAACTTAGTCTATTCATGCCGTTCCTGCAATAATTCTAAACGTGCAAAGTGGCCGACGAATGATGAGAATGTCCATAATAATGGAAAACAAGGCTTTATAGACCCTTGTGAAACTACTTATGCTGAACAGTTTGAAAGATTAGCAGATGGTTCTATCCACTCAATAACTGTTCTTGGAGATTGGATGTGGTCCGCACTTAATTTCGGAAGTCCTACACACCGTGTGAAATGGAAGCTGGAAGAAGTCAAAATTATGCTTACAGAGTTAGATAAAGTGAGTGTTGATTCACCAGAGGAACTGAAAGCCAAAGACAAACTGAACACATTATACCGCGACTTAGAGGAACTACTAAGGGGAAAACCAAACTTTGCCTAATCAATGAATTTTCAAATATTCACATATCTCAAACGGAAACAGCTCACAGATACACGGACAGTAAATCGCCTGTTCGTGTCTTCTTTTGTATCGCTTAGTGATCTGAAAATTGAGAACAATCATATCATCAAGGGATTGCTCATAGACAAAGATGACGAAGATTTTGATTTACTACAGGAGTTTGTGTCAAAATTTCACCATTTCCATCCGGCACCTATGACAATAGAAGATATGATCGGCCTCTTTGAGTTTGTCGTTTCGCCAGCCGACCGCATTGTAACCGGAGCCGTATATACACCTAAACATATAAGGGAGACAATAATTGAAACCTGCTTCAACACAATGCAACGAGAACAGCTACAACATGTTCGTGTGGCAGACATCGCTTGTGGTTGTGGTGGCTTCCTGATGAATATCGCATTGTTTCTGCACAACAATACAGGGCGGACATTTTGTGACATTTATAAAGAATCAATATATGGAATTGATATCCAAGAGTATTCTGTAGAAAGGACAAAAATACTGCTTTCACTTCTGGCTTTAATTCACGGAGAGGATATGGACTTTGATTTCAATGTGCTTCAAGCTGATACCTTAGATTTCAACACAGCGGAATGGAATCAGGGTTACACGCATTTTGATGTCATTGTTGGCAATCCGCCGTATGTCTGTTCGCGCAATGTAGATATAACAACAAAGGAAAAAATGTTAAAATATGAAGTTTGTCTGTCGGGACATCCAGATTTGTATATTCCTTTTTTTCAAATAGCAACAGAAATGCTTAATGACGGTGGAAAGTTGGGATTCATCACAATGAATAGCTTTATCCGTTCTGTCAATGGCAGAGCTGTACGGAATTATTTTTCTCGTGGATTTCATGATATTTCAATATTGGATTTTCGTGGCTATCAGATTTTTCAAAAGAAAAGTACATATACATGTCTTTTTTTTCTCGCAAAGAATCGAGCGTCAGATACACTACACTACGCCGTTAATGAAAATGGAGATTTAAGCGCAACTCCAAAATTTGAAAATATCCTATATAGCCAACTTGATAACACGAAAGGATGGAGTCTCAATGATTTTGATTCAGTACGCCAAATGGAGTCTGCGGGAATTCCTATTGGCAAATACTGCCAGTCACGTCACGGTATAGCAACACTCAGTAACAAGACTTACATATTCAAGCCTGTCACGGAGGATGATAAATATTACTATCTGGAATCTAAAGATAGGCGTTTCCCTATAGAAAAAGCAATATGCAGAAATATCGTCAACTCCAACAAACTCAATTCAGATGTCTCTTTTGAAAGTATAATCGAAAAACTTATTTTCCCGTACAGAATTAACAAAGGGCGAGTCACAATTATTGAGGAGTCGGTTATGAAGTCCTCTTTCCCTTATACTTATGCTTATCTCTCTTCCCAGCGCAAGCAACTCGCCAAGCGAGACAAAGGCAAGACAGACAAGTATCCCGCATGGTATGCATACGGCAGGACTCAGTCGCTCATAATGCCAAGATATAAATTATTCTTCCCGAAATTCGCAAACAAACCTCTTCATTGTGTCTTGAGAGACGATGAAGACCTGATGCTATACAATGGCATTGCATTTGTTAGTGACGAACTTGAAAAACTGCAGGTCTTGGAAAGCATTCTTGATAGTGATGTCTTTTGGAGCTATATTGTCAAGAACGCAAAGCCATACTCAACGGGATATTATTCGCTTAGTGGAGTTGATATTAAGAATTTTGGTATATCCACTAAATATAAGAAATGAAAATATGTCATAAAACACGCCAATGAGGCTCTATAAATGCCTACATTAAGTGATTTACTTCCAATATTATATTTTGTTTCACAATCCTACGTATCCCGCTTCTTATGTTTTTCCATTTAGGGAAATTCCCAATATACACCATATCTGCAATGATGCAGATCATATAATGGTGAGAATGTCAGTCCGTCAGATGTCTTAAATATCAGGTCAGATCCGTCTCTGACAAGTCGTTTTTTCACTTCATCGATACCGAACGGAAGTTTATCAGAGATGTTGGCCGGGACATGATAATCATATGTATAGTAATCATTTCTCACGGTAGGGTCAGAAAACGGTGCCGGTGCGGAAATTCCCTCGGTGCCGAGATTTGCGGCCAGAACTACAGGACCGTATAGGATAGCTCCCTTTGAGGGATTGTCAGGAGTTGGCTCCACTCTGAGTGACATGGGGTATGTGACATCAATCCTGTCACCCCGGTTCCATTTCCTGTCAAGTGTAATATATGCACGGGGATCGTCTTTGACTGCGATTTTCTTACCATTGATCCTGACGACCGGCTTTCCGCTCCACGACGGATAGCGCAATGAGAGTTTCATATTACCCTTCGGCGTGTCTTCCATGATAATTGACGTTGTCTCTGATGCCGGAAAATCAGTCGTCTGTCTAAGTTTTAGTCCTTTATCGTTCCATGTCAGCTCAGATGGTATAAACAGATTCACAAACACTTCGTCATCAGAATGGAAATATATCGATTCGGCATATTTTGAATGACTTTCAAATCCGCTTCCCACACAGCACCAGAAAGAGTGTTCGGGCGTGCTGTAAACTTTATAGGCACCTGTCATCAGCGGCAGGAAATAGCACACCATTCCTGATTCAGTATCCTGCTGGGCAAGAATGTGATTATATAATGCACGCTCGTAATAATCGGCTACTTCTGGCGCTGCATTCCAGCAGAAAACATGTTTCGACAGTTTGAGCATGTTATATGTGCAACATGTCTCTCCGGTATAGCCATTGATATATTTCGAGAAATCGGCAATGTCAAAAAAGTGTTCTTTCTGACTGCTTGACCCTGTTACGAATGAATGTCTGTCAACCACACAGTTCCAGAAATCCGTAACCATCTGACGGCTTGTCTGGCAGTCCGACAATTCATAGTTCCGTGCTTCTCCTATCAGTTTAGGTATAAACGTATTGGTATGTTTAGTACCCATATCCAGGTTACCGTCTCGAATAGGGTCAAGCACGTCATTATGATAAAAGAACCCGGCAAGTTCCCGATACCTGTCATCACCGGTAACAGAGTACAGGTTATAGAAAGCTTCGTTCATGCCGCCGAATTCATTTCTCAGCATGAGTCTGCGGGTGTCTTCTGACTGGCCGATAAGCTTGT
Organism: uncultured Muribaculaceae bacterium; assembly: GCA_910584665.1. Taxonomy (GTDB): domain Bacteria; phylum Bacteroidota; class Bacteroidia; order Bacteroidales; family Muribaculaceae; genus JAAVFS01. The sequence goes on from CAJUBL010000061.1 coordinate 16,862, forward strand.
TGTAGGCCCAGTCACCCATTCTGCATGCCACCTCCAATGCCTGCGGACTGTCATTATACAGATACTGGTCAATAAGACCTGAAAGAATCTTATGCAATGTGTACCACGGAGCCCAGACACTCTTTCCTCTGAGATTCCTGTTTATCAGTTCCTCGGGGAATGCACTTAAATACCCTGTGTCTCCAAGAGCCCTCTGTACTTCTGCCAACCCGTCTACAAGAGAATCACCTTTCAGTTTAAACAGCCGGTCGCCTGTAGCGGCATACATCAACCCGTATGCCGAAAGCAGATGCCCGGTGGTGTGCCCCCGGAGATCACAATCAAGCGATTCCCATCCCCCGAGTTTTTTCACACTTTCATAACCGCCCTCAAGCCCGGCATACACACCGGCATTGTTTCTGAAACTATGCAAAAGACGGCTGACCGATATATTTGCCATCCAGGCCGAATCCCGTTCAAGATTATCACGCACCCGTCCGGGTAACAGTTTCACATCCTTTAAGTCAAAACACTCTGCCTTACAAGGTATTTCAGATACTACCTTCAGTTTACCACGATGCAGACCGGGATAAACCGACTGAGCCCGGAGACTTATATTCATAGCTGTCGCCAGCAACAAAATCCCGGCCGACAGCTTTCTTACAGATGTCATAACTTTTACCATAAACTGCAATTAATCCGTTCATCAACAAATTATCCTATAATACGTCTCCCCTGCACAATTTACTTAACCTTTCACAAAACAGATATCACAGAGTTCCCGGCAAGTCAGCGCAAAAAATTTGCAGACATTTCCTCTGGCACTAAAATGAATCATCTCTCCCTCTCAAAAGGATTTTCTTTTAACCGACAGTAATCCATTAAACAAATATTGGCATCATAATATGTATCCTGACACTTGGAACACCATAGCTATTCATATGAATCTATTAATAAATTCTTCTTATCCATCGTTTAGAATATTCCAGCCCCCATTGAACATGCCATTTCCTACCATTTGTTTTATCAAGCAGTATGAACTGGTACATGTGTTAATTATTTTCATATTACCCTCTATTATAATGTTATTCAATAATACTCTTCATTCTTCCCAATAACGAGAAGAATGATAATCATAAGAAGTGGTGTAGCCAGAAGACTCAGGAAGACCCACAAGACAACACTTCTATTGCGTTTCTGCGCCATTACCGCTACAAGAATATATAAACCGACACTAACGCCAATAGCAAACAAAATGGTTA
>CAJUBL010000062.1 GCA_910584665.1 uncultured Muribaculaceae bacterium
TGTGATGCCGAGACGGCAGCCACGGTGACCGAGCATGGGGTTGAATTCCTCAAGGCTGTCAACTTTAGCCTTTACCTCAGCGAGAGTGATGCCCATCTCGTCGGCAAGTTCTTTCTGAGTCGCGGTCTGATGTGGAACAAACTCGTGCAACGGGGGGTCGAGCAGGCGTATTGTGACACCATATCCGTCCATAGCCTCAAAGATGCCTTCAAAGTCCCCGCGCTGCATGGGAAGAAGTTTTTTAAGGGCCTCGCGGCGACCGGACTCGTCAGAAGCAAGAATCATTTCTCTGACAGCTTTGATACGGTCACCCTCGAAGAACATATGCTCTGTACGGCACAGACCTATACCCTGAGCACCGAAGTGACGGGCCTGTCTGGCATCACGCGGAGTATCGGCATTGGTACGAACAAGAGTCTTGGTGTATTTGGCGGCAAGATTCATGATCGCGCCGAAGTCACCGTCGAGTTCGGGCTCGGCGGTAGGTACCTGACCGTCATATACTTCACCGGTCGAACCGTTAAGCGATATCCAGTCTCCCTCATTATACAGTTTTCCACCCATCTCGACGGTCTTCTTCTCATAGTCGACCTTTATTTCTCCGGCACCCGATACACAGCACTTGCCCATACCGCGTGCTACAACGGCTGCATGTGATGTCATACCGCCGCGCATGGTAAGAATACCCTGAGCTACAGCCATACCGCGAAGATCTTCGGGCGAAGTCTCTATACGGACGAGAACGACTTTCTTTTTCTTCTCGGCCCATGCCTCGGCCTCGTCGGCAAAGAACACAATCTGACCGGCAGCCGCACCCGGTGATGCCGGCAGACCTTTAGCGACAACGGTAGCGCGTTTCAGACCGGCCTTGTCAAAGACGGGATGCAGGAGTTCGTCAAGCTTCTGGGGCTCCATGCGCATAAGAGTTGTTTTCTCGTCAATCTCACCGGCACGAAGCAGATCCATGGCGATCTTAACCATGGCGGCACCGGTACGTTTACCGTTACGGGTCTGAAGCATCCACAGTTTGCCATCCTGAATCGTGAACTCCATATCCTGCATATCCTTGTAGTAGTCTTCAAGACGGTTGGCGATAGCTATAAGCTCGGCGGCACATTTAGGCATCGATTCCTCGAGAGAGGGATACTTGCCTGCACGCTCCTCCTCTGTAATGCCCTGCAGGGCAGCCCAGCGACGTGACCCTTCAACAGTAATCTGCTGTGGTGTGCGAATACCGGCAACAACATCCTCACCCTGAGCATTTATAAGATACTCACCGTTGAATATATTCTCGCCGGTAGCGGCATCGCGGCTGAATGCGACACCGGTGGCAGAATTGTTGCCCATGTTTCCGTATACCATAGCCTGAACGTTGACAGCTGTTCCCCATTCCTCGGGAATCTGGTTCATGCGACGGTATATAATGGCGCGTTCATTCATCCAGCTGTCAAACACAGCACATATCCCGCCCCACAGCTGCTCCCAGGCGCTATCGGGGAAATCGTTGCCGGTATAATCCTTGACAGCGGCCTTGAACTCTTTCACAAGTCTCTGAAGATCCTCAACTTCAAGTTCTGTGTCAAGTTTCACTCCCTTCTCTTCCTTTACTTTCTCCATGATGGCTTCGAAAGGATCGATGTCGGTTTTGTTTTTAGGCTTCATGCCAAGCACGACATCTCCATACATCTGGACAAAACGACGGTAGCTGTCCCATGCAAAGCGGGGATTACCGCTCTTCTCGGCCAGAGATGCCACAGTAGCATCATTCATGCCGAGGTTAAGAACCGTATCCATCATGCCTGGCATTGAAGCACGGGCTCCTGAACGCACCGATACCAGCAATGGGTTTGCCGGATCGTCAAATTTTTTACCGGTAAGAGATTCCACGTGGGCAATGGCTTTCTCGACATCGCTCTTGATACGCTTTACAACCTCATCCTTGCCATACTGGGTGTACTCATTGCAGACATCGGTCGTGATAGTGAAACCGGGAGGCACAGGCATACCGAGCAGGTTCATCTCGGCAAGGTTAGCACCCTTGCCACCGAGCTCATTACGCATTTTTGCGTTTCCTTCAGCTTTTCCGTCACCGAATGTATAAACTCTTTTCATTGTTAATTTATGGTTTTATAATGGTATATAATACATATTCTTTTTCAACCATTGCAAAGATACGTCATAATAACCGAAAATGAAAAAGTCACGCTTATTTTTTATTAAAACTGTTAAAGAAAAATAGTGATGTAACCATTGCTGTCTTATATCTGACACTCATACAATACATGTATTTCAGGCGTAGACAGGCATCATCACCCGATTTCCTGTCTTGAAATTTTGATGCGGTTGCTCTGGAATATATCCGTTGGGGTTTTGTCTGTTTACATTAAATCACTATCTTTGTCAGACAAATGTATCTGTCAGGCTGTAGAGACAGTCGGGATACAAAACATAGATCGATGGCGGCTTGATTTCAGCCGCCCGATAAGGTGTTATTGAAATTTTATCTTCTGCATTCAAACTTGGCCGTCTGAAAACTACACGAAGATAAGAAGACAATGGCACCTGCATCGTTAGTCTGTACATATCATGCCCAGAAGCATGAGTATGGCTATAACGGTGTGGGGCTATCGTCTTATCCGTGTAGTTAGGTTGGCCAAGACCTGAATGTAGGATAAGCCGAGATATATCCTCACACCTTTTTATATAACCGTTCCATTGAGGGTAGGGAACACATTTAGATCTATCAATGGAAAAAACGGTAATTTCAGAACGTCTGAAATCAGGCGGATTATGTTATTTCATAACAACATTACTTTTCACAATACAACTGTTTTGCTACATATGCAACAGCAATGTCATTGACAATATGGATTTTATAGGATGGGTGTTTTACCTGAGTTCATGCATATCACAGGCTTCCACCTTTGCTCTGTTCCCATTTATAGTATTATTTTTACCCGCATGTATATCCGGCCATCCAAAGATCGGAATCGCACTTATGTGTCTGGGAGAGACAATCATATCAGTGCTTCTGTTTCTCAACATGCAGATCTATAATATATATAGATTCCACATAAACGGATTCGTGCTTAATCTGGTCTTCGGTGGAAATGCCGGGGAGATATTCACATTTGACAGCGCATTATATATGAAAGAAGCAATTCTGTTGACGATATTCGTCGGTATATGTGTTTCAATATCAGTAATAGCTTGGAAAAAACGCATATTATGCAAAAGGAGAACCATATATACAGCAATATCATGCATTCTTGCATGCACTGTTTTTTCTCACGGCTACCATATTTACGCTTCATACATACAGAAACCATCCGTTATTAAAAGCCGCAGTCTGATTCCATACTACTTCCCGACAACATCAACCAGCTTGATGGCAAAACTGAATATAGCTCCGGTAAGAAACGGAATGGAGAATTTCAAGGAAGCTTCAGGTGATGCTGAGTATCCTAAAAATCCCATAAAATATGTACTCCCGGACAGTGTCATGCCCAATATAGTCATGATAATGATCGATTCATGGAACCGACGGACATTGACTCCCGAATGTATGCCTGAAACATACCGATACGCCGAGCGGAATGAATGGTATGACAATCATTTCAGCGGCAGCAATGGAACGAGAAGCTCCATTTTTGGAATATTTTTTTCTGTACCATCATACTACTGGTATATATTTGAAGCCGATAAGACATCTCCGGTTTTCATAGACCAGATGCTGTCTCTTGGATACACATGCCGTATTTACCCGAGTGCCACCATCACCGAGCCCCCATTTGACCGTGTAATATTCCATCGCATACCGAATCTAAACACATCAACCGATGGTGAAAACGTATATGAGCGCGATCACAATCTCACCGACAATTTCATAAATGATCTTGACAGTCTCCGCATTGAAGGTAAACCGTTTTTTTCTTTCCTTTTCTACGATTTGCCTCATAGCTTTGAAATTCCATCCGATAAACTCAATACGTTCAGTCCGTCATGGAAATTCGCCGACTATACCAAGCTTGACAACGATCTTGATCCCACCGGATTTTTCAACCTGTACCGCAATTGCTGTCATGAAGACGACATACTGATCGGCAATGTCTTAAACGCCATTGATAAAGCCGGGATCGCAGACAATACCATTGTGATAATATCAGGGGACCATTCTCAGGAATTCAATGAAAACCATAAGAATTACTGGGGGCATAACAGCAACTACTCACAATGGCAGATACGGGTACCCCTTATATGTCACATTCCTGGTCGTACGGCCCGGAAATACAGCCATAGAACTACGCACTATGACATAATCCCGACCATCATGACCCACGCCCTCGGCGTACAGAATCCGACTTCAGACTATAGTTTCGGGCATGTATTATCCGACTCCATTGACCGCGGATGGATTGTAGCTGGCAGTGAATTGAATTATGCGTTTATTATACCGGGAGATACCATTCTTGAAAAGGCTGCCGATGGCAGCATGTGTGTATATGACAGGAATATGAATTGCATAAACGACTACCGACTGAATGCAAGTGACTTTAACAACGCAATAAATAAATTGAACCATTTTTTGAAATAACGACTCGATTTTGTTGTATCTTTGCAGACCGAACAATAAAACAAAAACAAATTGGCACGTAAACGCAAAGAATTACCTATACTTGAAAACATCGAGATTACTGCCGTCGCAGCCGAGGGCAAAAGCCTGGCCCGTATCGACGACATGGTTGTTTTCATACCGTACGGTGCTCCCGGAGACATCGTCAACGTAAAACTTGACCGCAAGAAACATTCTTACGCCGAAGGGCACATCCTATCATTAATAAAGAAATCGCCCGACCGGGTTGAACCTGTATGCCAGCATTACGGCATATGTGGAGGTTGCCGCTGGCAACATCTGTCATACGGGCAACAACTGGAATGGAAACACCGTCAGGTCACTGATGCCCTGACCCGCATTGCCAAAGTCAAGTTGCCCGTGATACGACCAACATTGCCGTCAGATAACATATACTGCTACCGCAACAAAATGGAGTACACATTCTCCAACAGGAAGTGGCTGACATTCGAGCAACTCAACAGCGGTGCCGAATTTCCTCAACGTGATGCCGTCGGTTTTCACATTCCGGGTGCATTTGACAAGGTGCTGGACATAGACACATGCCATCTGCAGGATGACCTCGGCAATCGAATCAGGAATTTTGTACGGCAGTTTGCCATCGACAACAATCTTACATTCTATGATCTGCGCAACAATACCGGGCTCCTGCGTACAATGATGATACGCACACTCACCACCGGTGAGACCATGCTCGTCATGTCATTCGGCGAAGACAACAAGGACTCGATAAAACTCGTTCTTGATGCCGTCCGTGCCGAATTCGGCCAGCTCACGTCTCTCATGTATGTAGTCAACCAGAAAGCCAACGATACCATAGGCGACCTTGACATACTGTTACATTCCGGACGGGAGTATATCGAAGAGGAAATGGAGGGACTGCGATTCCGAATAGGCCCCAAATCATTTTATCAGACCAATTCGCACCAGGCCTACAGACTATACAGTGTGGCACGCGACATGGCTGGACTTACCGGGGATCAGCTTGTATACGATCTGTACACCGGAACCGGAACAATCGCCAACTTCATAGCGAAAAATGCCCGTAAAGTTATAGGAATAGAGTATGTCGAAGACGCGATAAAAGATGCACGTATCAATTCCAGAGCAAACGGAATCGACAACACGGAATTCTTTGCCGGCGATATGAAGGATATCCTGACCGATGAATTCGTAGCGGCTCATGGGCGTCCGGACATCATGATTGTCGACCCTCCCCGTGCCGGCATGCACGAGAATGTCGTCAACGTCATACTCAATGCAGAGCCTGAGACTCTCGTTTATGTAAGCTGCAATCCGGCGACCCAGGCCCGTGATCTGGCCTTACTTGACTCCAGATATCAGGTGGCCGACGTTCAGCCGGTTGATATGTTTCCGCATACCCATCACGTCGAGAATGTGGTGAAACTCACAAGAAAGGCGGAATAACACCTTGTGCGAGACTTGAATTATAATATCTCGCATCATCCGATACTTCCCGGCCCACAAAGCCGGGAAGCGTTGCCGGAATATAATTCTCGTTCTGCAACTCCACCTCGGCCACAACAAGTCCGTCAAGGAAACCGTGGAATTCATCCACTTCCCAGATGTCGCCGCCAAACGGTACTATATAACGCGTCTTAGACAATACAACGCCGTCACACAGTCTGTCAAGCATTTCCCGGGCATCATCCGGATTAATCGGATACTCCCATTCGTCTCGCGATATTCCTCTGTTCGGCCCCTTGACTGTAATATATGCCTGATCTCCCTTTATACGGATCCTGACTGTCCGCAACGGGTCACGGCTGAGATATCCCTGCCTTATATCGATAGCCTTTGTGGCCATATTCTTATACTTTTGGTCGATAACAAGATATTTTCGTTCAATTTCCTTTGCCATAATTGTGCAAATATACGTAATTTCGCGATATGCAAAGAGCTTTTTTCAACATTAGATCCATTATATTATCGATTGTTTCAATGATAGCACTCTGTTCCTCGGCCAAGCGACAGATTGAGATTAACGTTGTGGATTCAATTTCGGCCGAACCTATTCCATACGCGGCTATATTTGTCCGCGGAACCGGAATCGGAACCCTGACCGACGAATCCGGCAAAGGAACAATCGCCCCGACAACAGGCAATACAATAATTGATGTCTCGATGATGGGCTATCGCACAGGATCTATTGACATATCCGTAGCCGATTCCCCTGTAACCATACGGCTTCAGCCGGTCGGAGTTACTCTGGCCGAGGTAACGGTAAAGAAAAAGAAAGATCACTACACCAAACGCAACAACAAGGCAGTCAGACTTATGGAGCGCGTACGGGCCGAAGCGGCAAAGACCGATCCGCGCCGTAATGATTACTACAGCTACAACAAATACGAGAAAATCACACTGGCACTTAACAACTATGGAGTGAAAAAAGATTCCGCCGCCATAAAACCCGGACAGTTTGACTTTCTTCAGGAATATGTCGATACCAGCACCGTATCAGGCAATCCTATTCTCAATATATCTGTAAAAGAAAAACTGTCGACAGTCTACAATAGAGCCAATCCACACTCAAGCAAGGAGGTAATCAATGCCACGCGGAATATCGGCATCGACCAGATTGTCGACCAAGGTTCAATGCAGACATTTCTCAATGATGTATTACGGGAAATAGACCTGTTCGACAATGATATCAATATATTGCAGAACCGGTTTGTCAGTCCGTTTTCCAGAATCGGAGCCGATTTTTATAAATATTATATTACAGATACAATAGGAAATAACTATGAACAGACGGTCGAACTGACATTCGTTCCGCGCACATCTACCACATTCGGATTCACCGGGAAGCTATATATCGCTACAGGAGACTCGTCTTACATGGTAAAACGTGCCGTCATGAGTATTCCACACGAGATAAATCTTAACTTCGTTGACCGACTGCACATGATACAGGAATATACCAGAGCCTCTGATGGCAGCAGGCTGAAGACTCTTGACGACATGACCATCGAAATGTCGCTCATATCAGGTACTCAGGGATTTCATGTCGGCCGGCACACAGTCCTTGACAATCATTCGCTCTCCAGACCTCCTGAGGACGCCATTTTTAAATACCGCGGGCAGGTAATGACTCTCCCGCTGGCATCACGCCACGACGATACATACTGGATTGAAAACAGACCGACACCTATAACCGATGGCGAAAATCGGGTAGGGGAAATGATAGCGCGCCTGCGTGCACGCCCATTGTATTACTGGAGCGAAAAAATACTTAAAGTTCTTGTCAATGGTTATGTAGCTACTTCAGAGACAGACAGCAGGTTTGACATCGGACCGGTCAATACACTGGTCAGTACAAACGATATTGAAGGAATACGGTTCAGGATAGGAGGTATGACCACAGCAAATCTGAACCGGCGTCTGTCTGCTCGCGGTTATATAGCCTACGGCACAAAGGATAAAAAGCTGAAATACCGGGCCGAACTTGATTTTTCCTTTATTGATAAAGAATATCACTCACGTGAATTTCCTGTCCACTCATTAAGACTGACCCACCTGTATGACGTGGACATGATCGGACAGCATTATATGTTTACAAATGCAGATAATGTTTTTCTCGCATGGAAACGCATGAAGAACAGACTGATGACATATCATCGTGAGACCGAACTGCTTTACACACGCGAGATGCTCAACAATCTGACCTTTTCAGCATCCTTAAAACATGAGCGACAGGAAGCGACACCATTCGTTCCATTCGTCACCGTTAACGGAGCCATAGACCGATATTACAACGAAAGCACATTAAAACTGAGCCTAAGGTATGCACCCGGCGAAAAATTTTTCCAGACAAAGACGTATCGTATTCCGGTAAATCTCGATGCCCCGGTATTCATGATTGAACACACCTACGGACCAGCCGGGATACCCGGCAACCGATTTGAGATCAACAAAACTGAGGCAAGCATACAGAAACGATTCTGGTTTTCGGCTTTCGGTTACCTTGACTGTATTATAAAGGGCGGCCATATCTGGAGTTCAACCCCATATCCGTCACTTTTATTACCTAACGCCAATCTGTCATATACAATACAGCCCGAAAGTTTCGCTCTGATGAATCCGCTTGAATTTATCAGTGACAGCTACTTCTCATGGGATGTCACATACTGGGCCAATGGCGCTATACTCAATTACATACCATTACTGAAACGGCTCAGGCTTCGAGAAGTCATAGCCTGCCGGGGATATCTCGGCTCGCTAAGCGACAAAAACTCGCCGTCCGTATCCAACGGACTCTATTGTTTTCCGGATATGGCTTCTGCCACACCGATGCACGGACGTCCGTATACCGAACTTAGCGTAGGTCTTGACAATCTTTTCAGATGCCTCAGAGTAGACTATGTCTGGAGAGCGACCTATCGCGATACTCCCGGCGTCGACCGCAACGGTGTACGCATTGCGTTTCATATGACATTCTGACAGCGCCCGGACATCTTCTAAAAAATAATGTTAAAACATTCTTTGTTAACTGATTTAATTGTTGTAACTTTGTAACGAATGGGGTATGCCAGGCGCATTCCGCAGAGATCACACATGTAATACACTATTAATAACCATTTTAACTAAACGTTATAGCTATTATGATGAAGCGTTTCATCTCGGCATTGCTCGGATCACTGGCCGCCATATGGATATCGGTTATCCTGCTTTTCTTTTTACTGATACTCTTTGTAGCCGCCATAATATCCAATTCATTCTCCTCCCAGACAATAGCATTATCATTCAAAGACAAAAGCATACTTCATATTGAACTTAAAGGCGAACTGACCGAACGCCCCGTACAGCCAGACGTCATGAGCGAACTCTATGGTACCTCACCTCTGACAATGCATCTGAACAACATGATCAACTCGATATCAGCCGCCGCCAATGATGACAAGATCGAAGGAATATATCTTGACTGCAAAGGAAGTATAGGCGGACTTGCCCAGCGATACGAACTCATCGAGGCACTGGATAAATTCAAGGCGTCGGGCAAATGGATTGTCGCATATGCAGACAGTTATATCCAGTCCGACTACTATATAGCATCGGTAGCCGATGAGCTATACCTCAATCCGGCAGGAATGGTTGACGTTCATGGCCTATCGGCAACCACAATGTTCTATAAAGGACTACTTGATAAGATAGGCGTCGAAATGCAGATAATAAAAGTCGGAACATTCAAGAGTGCTGTAGAACCATTCATTCTGACAGAATCCTCAGAAGCCAGCAGACTGCAGCAACGGGTTTTCCTTGATAACATCTGGAATTGCATCGGTAACTCCATCGCATCGGCACGCGAGGTGACATTCGAAGATGTAAACTATTGGGCAGACAGTCTTGCCATGACATTCTCACCCGAAGAATATCTTGAATACAATGTTATTGATGACCTTAAGTATCGTCATGATGTAGAAGAATATCTCAAGACTAAAACAGGCCTTAAAAGCGATGATGACCTGCGTATGATCACCCCGGATAATTATGTACAGATCGCCGATATACCACATTCCGGACGTAACAGTAACCGGATCGCAGTATTATATGCCGTAGGCGATATTGTTGATGAAGGTGAAGGCGGAATAGTCGCATCACAGCTGGTGCCGCAGATACTCAGACTTAAAAAAAATGACAAGATCGGGGGACTCATACTCCGTGTCAACTCCGGTGGCGGCAGCGCTTTCGCTTCCGAACAGATATGGGAAGCTCTCGAACAGTTCAAATCAACCGGTCGTCCGTTCTATGTTTCAATGAGCGACTATGCGGCATCCGGCGGTTATTACATTTCCTCAGGAGCAGATGTTATCTATGCCGAACCTGTGACGCTGACCGGATCGATCGGAATATTCGGAATGATCCCATGTGCAAAAGACCTTATGAACGATAAGCTCGGCATTACCACCGACAACGTCAGCACGAACGCCAACGGAGATTTCCCCACTCTGATGGAACCGATGACTCCATTCCAGCGTGCGAGCATGCAGAGAGAAATAAACCGCGGTTATGAGACATTCGTAGGACGCTGTGCCCAGGGCAGACACATGTCGGCCGATTCAATCAAAGCCATTGCCGAAGGCCGTGTATGGGACGGAAAGACAGCACTCGAGATAGGTCTTGTAGACCGGCTTGGCAGCCTGTCTGAAGCAATAGAAGACATGGCCGCACAGCTTGACTATGGCGATAAATATTGTGTCATCGAATACCCTAATCCCCAGCCCACATTCTGGGAAGCCGTATCAGGAACCGAGGTGAAACTGAAAGAAAATATATTGAAGGAAAAACTTGGCGAAACATATAGTATTTACCGAAACATCGAGAATATAAAACATGCCTCACCCATCCAGTGCCGCATGGAAGACATCACAATACAATAATCAGTTTCATGCCCCGCAATAAAGTAATAGAGAAGCTTATACTACTTCCCATGTCAAAAATTTACGGCATGGTCACCTCATTGCGGAATTGCTTTTTCAACTGGGGCATATTCAAACAACGCGTCTTTGATGTTCCGGTAGTCGTTGTCGGTAACATAGCAGTAGGCGGTGCCGGGAAAACTCCTCATGTGGAATATATTATCGAGGCCCTGCGTAATACATACAGAATTGGAGTTTTAAGCCGTGGATACAAACGCAACACCAAAGGTTTCATACTGGCAAGCCAGCGTTCCACTCCGCTTGATATCGGAGACGAACCGTATCAGATATATCAGAAATACGGACATGATGTTACAATTGCCGTATGCGAAGACCGATGCAAGGGTATTGAGGAAATGCTGAAGATCAATCCTGATATCAGCCTGATGCTCCTCGACGATGCTTTTCAGCATAGGTATGTCAAACCTTCGGTAGCGATAGTGCTGACCGAGTTCAACCGTCCTATCTTCTTCGACAAAATGTTGCCGCTTGGACGCCTGCGTGAATCTACACGGGCCATATATCGTGCCGACATGGTACTCGTAACCAAATGTCCCGAGAAAATCAAACCCGTAGAATACCGTATCTTCAAGAACCATCTGTCGCTCTATCCCTATCAGAAGCTTTACTTCTCCAGATTCCATTACAACACATTACAACCTGTATTTCCTGATAATGCCCGGATGGTACCTTATCTTGAATATCTCAGCGATCAGGACCGTCTGCTTATTGTCTCGGGTATTGCCAATCCCAAACCGTTCGTAAAATTCATCAAACAATTCAAACCGCTTGTAAAGATTCAGGTATTCCCGGATCACCACAACTTCTCACGCAAGGATCTAGACCTGATATCTGCACGCTTTGAAAGCATAAAAGCACGCAATAAATATATAATAACCACCGAGAAAGATGCCGTAAGACTGGCCAACAACCCATATTTTCCGCCATCACTGCGTCCATACATCTTTTATCTTCCGATAAAAGTTGAATTCGACGACGACTCCGGTGACTCATTTGCCGCTGATCTCAAAAAACTTATTGCCATGAGTAAAATCAGCAATAAGTAACCAGACCGGATTCTATATGGATCACTCATATTAAGAAGTCTGCAAAAAACATTAGACATTATACATGTGTTATTTCAAAAAAGAATTCAAAATTGACCAATAACCTAATAATACACAATTAATATGCTGGAAAAAATCAGACAGACAGCCGATTATCTGAAATCGTGCGTAGACGACATGCCACGTATAGCTATCATCCTCGGGACCGGACTCGGAGCACTCGTAGACCATATTGACAACAAACAATATATTCCTTATACCGAAATTCCAAACTTCCCGCTGTCAACAGTAGAGGGACACAGCGGCAATCTTATTTTCGGCACTCTCGGAGGCAAACGGGTAATGGCTATGCAGGGCCGGTTCCACTACTATGAGGGATATGACATGAAACAGGTCACATTCCCGGTACGTGTAATGAAAGCATTAGGCGTAGAGACATTGTTTGTATCCAATGCGGCCGGAGGCATGAACAAGGACTTTATTGTAGGCGATGTAATGGTTATCACAGATCACATCAACCTGTTTCCCGAGAATCCGCTCCGCGGCAAGAACTATAATGAACTCGGTCCGCGCTTCCCGGCTATGACCGAACCATACAGCAAGCGACTGATCGCTGTCGCCGACAAAATCGCGTCAGATAAACAGATACGGCTCATGCACGGTGTATACGTAGGAACTCCGGGTCCTACATTCGAAACTCCGGCCGAATATGAATATTTCCGTATCATAGGAGGAGACGCAGTAGGAATGTCAACCGTTCCGGAAGTTATTGTAGCCCGGCATGCCGACATGGAAGTATTCGGAGTGTCTGTAATCACTGATCTCGGAGGTAAGGATATAACCGAAGTACCCTCACACGAAGATGTACAGAAAGCCGCTGTCGTAGCACAACCCAAAGTAGTGTCTATAATAAAAGAGCTGATAGAACGTATCTGAGAAACAGTTAAAGAACTTATTCGGGATCAATCTGCTAAAAATGGAAGTTAAGAATACTGAGATATCAGACCTTGGCGAGTTCGGTCTCATAGACCGGCTTACAAAGGACATCAAACCTCACAACACATCAACAGTACGAGGTATAGGCGATGACTGCGCTGTCATGCAGTATCATGACACAGAAGTCCTTGTTAGCACAGATCTGCTTCTTGAAGGAGTACACTTTGACCTGACATATGTGCCGCTGCGCCATCTCGGATACAAGTCCGCTATAGTCAACTTCTCCGATCTGTATGCCATGAACGCCACTCCCCGACAGATCACCGTATCGCTGGGTATATCCAGGCGTTTCACGGTTGAACATATGGACGAACTGTATCGCGGCATAAAACTCGCCTGTGATATTTACGGAGTTGACCTCGTAGGTGGTGATACAACAGCCTCTCGTCAAGGCCTTGTCATAAGCATCACATGTATAGGTGACGCACCAAAGGATAAAATTGTATACCGCGACGGCGCCAAAGATACCGATCTCATATGCGTCTCAGGCGATTTAGGCGCGGCCTATATGGGACTGCAGCTTCTCGAGCGGGAGAAAGTAGCATCGGCAGGAAAGCCGGATTTTGTACCGGAGTTCGGAGGCAAGGAATATCTTATAGAACGCCAGCTTAAACCTGAGGCAAGAAAAGACATCATAGCCGAACTTGACAAGGCGGGGATTGTACCTACCTCAATGATGGACATATCCGATGGCCTGTCATCAGAACTTATGCATATATGCAAACAGAGCCACACAGGATGCCGTATATACGAGGATCGTATCCCTATCGACTATCAGACAGCTATCATGGCCGAAGAACTGAACATGAACCTTGTCACAGCTGCCCTTAACGGTGGAGAAGATTACGAGCTATTGTTTACCGTACCGCTCCACTATCACGACAGAGTCAGGGATATGAAAGGAATAAAAGTAATAGGTCACATGACTCGCGAGGAACTGGGATGTGCTATGATAACACGTGACGGTGAGAGTGAGATACCACTTAAAGCTCAGGGGTTCAACCATATGTCAGGCGACAAATGACATCTGAAAAAGCGGAACAGAACCAGGACAATCTGCTTCTATAGAATTACACCCGGCTTAATAACGATATTAAGCCGGGTGTAATTTCTATCTGAATAAATATCAATCACGGAAACGCCTGGTCAGATCTTCATAATAATCTATACGGCGATCCCTGAGGAATGGCCACCATCGTCTCACCTGTTCGCTACGCTCAAGATCAATCTCTACAATCGCAGATTCCTCTCTGTCAGACGGAGCCTTGTAAAGGAACTCGCCCTGTGGCCCGACAACAAAACTGTGACCCCAGAACTGTATTCCATTGGTAATACCGCTTGGATCCGGTTCATGCCCGACACGGTTAACAGTAACAACAGGTAACCCGTTGGCCACAGCATGCCCTCGCTGAACAGTGACCCACGCATCCTGCTGCCTCGCCTTCTCATCGGAAGAATCAGTCGATTCCCAGCCTATAGCGGTAGGATATATAAGTATTTCGGCTCCGGCAAGAGCCATCAGCCGCGCGGCCTCAGGATACCACTGATCCCAGCACACAAGGACACCAAGACGTCCGACCGATGTATCGACAGGATGAAATCCAAGATCTCCCGGGGTAAAATAAAACTTCTCATAATAAGCCGGATCGTCGGGGATATGCATTTTTCTGTATCGTCCGGCTATTGTACCGTCTTTTTCAATCACCACAGCGGTATTGTGATACAGCCCCGGAGCACGACGTTCAAACAACGAAACAACCAGTACTATGCCACATTTTGCCGCTACAGCCATATATTCACTCAGCGAATCATCTGTAATCGGGACAGCAAGGTCAAACTCACTCGTGTTCTCTGTCTGACAAAAATACAGAGAATCATGTAATTCCCGGTTTACAATAAGTTCGGCCCCCTGTGATGACAGATATTCTATACTGTCAATAATACGCCGTCGGTTCTCACTGACATCAGCGTTATTGGACTGTTGTATTATTCCGACTTTAAGTATTCTTTTCATATGATTTCATAAAACATAATGAGGCAACTGCATTGTCATGCAATGAAGCGACCCGTGTTGTTGTATAAGAGACCGGCAATCAACCGTCCGGACCATACGGTCAGGAAAAACAGTCATCATTATCTGCCGTGCGAGTTCGTCACGACAATGTTGTCCGTATACCGGCAAAAGCACCGACCGCGGGGTTATCAGGAAATTGGCATAAGTTGCGGGAAGCCGGTTACCATCCTCGTCACAGACAGGGTGGGGCATAGGCAACCCTACAAGATGATACGGCTTACCGTCACGTGTAGTGAATGTCGACAACTGTTGCTCCATAAGAGACAACTGTTCGTAATGCTCGTCATCAGGATCATCACATTTCACATATACAATCGTATCATCCGACACAAGTCGTGCCAATGTATCTATATGGCTGTCTGTATCATCTCCGGCCAGATAACCATGGTCAAGCCAGAGCACTCTGTCGGCACCGAGTGACTCCCTCAGATAAGACTCTATCTGTTCGCGTGACAGGTCCCCGTTACGATTGGCCGACATAAGACATTCACTTGTAGTAAGTATCGTACCGCGTCCGTCACTCTCAACCGAACCGCCCTCAAGCACAAAGCCAAGACGATTTTCATACCGGGTACCCAGCATACCTTTTCTATACATGGACGAGGTTATCAGATTATCCTTATCAGCGGCAAATTTCAGTCCCCAGCCATTAAAAGCAAAGTCGACAGCGATATGTCGCCCGTGCATATCTTCACACGTTATGACACCAAAATCCCGGGCCCAGGTATCGTTGGCAGGAATCTCCGTAATAATAATTTTCTCCGGAGGAAGATCATCAAGCGCTAACCTGGCTTCTTTCTCATCCGGAGCTATAAGGATAACCCTGACACCGTCATCAACCAGTTCGGAAATTATCCTGACGACTGTATTCCGGACCTGTTCCAGCATATAAGCCCAGTCGGTGTCACGATGAGGCCATGCCATCAGCACAGCATCATAGTACTCCCATTCAGCCGGAAGCCGTCTTATGTATGTATTCTTATCTTCACATATCCTGTTCATCGTAATCTCTCAAATGATCCCAAATGTTGTCTTGCGACTCCATGTATTCCTCACAGTACTCCCTGAATCCATGACGTTCGGTAGTACCGACAGCCTGGCACCACTCAGCATACTCAGCCTTCAGCTCGGCATCCTCTGCAATGAGTCGTTTAAACTCAGCTTCTGCTATATCTATGCTCTTACTCTGTTCGATAAGCTGAGTAAAAAATTGTGTGATATCTTCCATCGTTATTCAAGCCTATAAAAGGTAGGTATTAGGTTTTGCTCAACAAATATACGAAAAATATTCGACGAAACATAATAGCGAAACTCGGCCGAAAGGCCGATGCGCAGTGCCGGAGGCTATTATGTGAGTCAAATATACTAATAATAACGCATTTCCCGCAATACATGGTTACGCCTTACGTCTTATTAACACTATTTAGTAAACATGTGCATACATACGGCACATAGTACATAATATCTTTGCATCATCAAAGAACTAAAAACTATTGCCATGAGTAAAACATTTGTTATCACCGACGATGTAATAAACACTATCAACTCTCTAAGCGAGGATGATCGCATATGCATCTCCGCCGCCATTGCCGGTGAACTCATATGCGGACAGAAAGCCGACAGCACACTGACATCCATGCAGCGTATCATCTTCTCGATAATACGCAATTCCGTAAAACGTTCAACCGATGCATATATAAACAATATGGCCGCAACTGCATGAACATCAGCTCTGATACCATTACATAACATCGATCCCCGTGTTACATATCAATATAACACGGGGATCGATGTTTGTAAGGATCTTTATTTACTTGCCAAGCAATGAAACCGAACGCTTGATAAACTCTGAGAGTTCACGTCCCCTGAGAAGACCGTTACCCAAGAGTGCAAGATCTACGAGCTGTTTCACGACAGGCACCCCTGCGGCATATTCCCTGATAAGATTATCCTGCTCTCTGCGGTTCTTCCTGACCTCCTCCTCGAGGCTATCAAGTTGTGACTGTTGCTCATCAGTAGCTTTTCCATCCTTGATTTCACCACGTGTCTTTGTTATCTGTTCATTGGCATTGTTCAAAGACGCCTCAAGAGGTTCGATACGATCTTTCAGAGCCGATTCCGCATCGTCGGCAACACTCCTGACAATAGGATGTTCAATATTAACAACAACATTATAGCTATCGGGCAATTCTCCGTAAAAACTCATTCCGGACTGGAGGGCAGCCATGTCCTTCATTCGCCGCATGTACTCGTTCTGAGTAATCTCTACCGGAGCGGACCCTTCGCCAAGAGCCTCAAAAGTAACAAGATACTGTGCATCTTTGACTGCAGGCAACTGAGACTGGAACATCGTGGTCAGAATATTACGTCCGGTGGCGGAGAGATTGACAGCCTTCTTATCCTCTTTCATTACGAGATTGTCAATTATATCGCTGTCAACACGTACAAAACGGGATTTTTCGATCGTCTGTTCAAGTAACCCCACAAAGTGCGGATCAAGCTGTCCATCCATCAGCAGAACATCATATCCCTTTGATGTGGCATTGTCGATGTAACGGTACTGAGCGGTAGCATCCGTTGCATAAAGATATACGGTAGTGCCATCCTTATCGGTCTGCCCGGCCTCTATCAATGTCTTGTACTCATCAAGCGTAAAGTAACGGTTCTCGGTATCCTTGAGCAACATGAATTTTCTGGCAGCATCCTTGAACTTCTCGTCAGTAAGCATTCCATACTCTATGAAAATCCTGATATCATCCCACTTCGACTCATAGTC
>CAJUBL010000063.1 GCA_910584665.1 uncultured Muribaculaceae bacterium
CAAGCTGCCGATTCAACTTTTTCAGGGCATTTCTTATCCCGAACTCGCGTTAATAGAAAACGCCCTGAAGGATGGCCTTCGGGGCGTTTATGGTTTGCTATGTGTGCGGGGGAGGGTTACCGGGGCTGGGTGGCTATCCGGTTGGCCATCGTTACGGCGCGTGTGATGTGGTCGCAGATGTGGTCGGCGGGGATGAGTTTGTCGAAGCCGGCGTGCATCAGTGTGGCCTGTACGCTGGGCTGTACGCCTGAGAGTACGACTTCGATCCCTTCGGCGATGGATGACCGGACGAGTATCTCGAGGTTGTGGAGTCCGGTGGAGTCGATGAAGGGGACTTTGCGCATGCGTATTATGCGTACTTTGGGTTTTGTGGCCATGGAGGTGCGCATTAGTTCGTCAAACTTGGTGGCTACACCGAAGAAGAATGGGCCGTCGATCTCGTAGACGGATACTCCCTGGGCTACGTCGAGGACTTCGTGCTGTGACATGTCGGTGCCTTCGGCGGCGTCGAGCTGCTGTCCGTAGACTTTGACGGCGGTGTTTTCCATTACCCGGCGCAGGAAGAGGACTACGGCGAGCAGCAGGCCTATCTCGATGGCGATGGTGAGGTCGAAGATGACTGTGAGCAGGAAGGTGACGATAAGGACGGCGATGTCGCTCTTGGGGTTACGGAAGATGTTGACGACGGTGCGCCATCCGCTCATGTTGTAGGCGACGACTATAAGCACTGCGGCCAGACATGACATGGGGACGAGGTTGATGAGGTCCATCAGGAAGAGGAATATGAGGAGGAGGACGGCGGCGTGGATTATTCCTGCGACGGGTGTGCGTCCGCCGTTGGTGATGTTGGTCATTGTGCGGGCGATGGCTCCGGTGACGGGTATTCCGCCGAAGAGGGGGACTGTTATGTTGGCCAGGCCTTGTCCTATGAGTTCGGTGTTGGAGTTGGTGCGTGAGCCGGTGATGCCGTCGGCGACGGTGGCTGAGAGGAGTGATTCGATGGCGCCTAAGACGGCGATGGTGAAGGCTGAGGGGAGCAGTAGGTTGATATTTGCCATTGTGAGCTCGAAGCCGTGTGGGGTCGGCAGGTCGGTCGACATGTCTCTGAACCGTCCTCCGATGGTCTGTACACCTGTGAAGTAGTCGGTGAACAGGCCTGAGATGTAGACGGCGGCTGTCACCAGTATGATGGCTATGAGTGCTCCGGGCAGTTTCTTGGATATGCGTGGTGTGAGTATGATGATGAGGAGTGATACGGCTCCGACAATGAGTGTCGGGATGTCGATGCTTGCGAGATTGGTGAGGTAGACGCCCCATTTGGGTATGAATTCGCTGGGTACGTCGGTGAGTCCGAGGCCGAAGAAGTCGTTCATCTGTGTGGAGAATATCGTCAGTGCGATACCTGCGGTGAATCCGACTACGATGGGGTAGGGTATGAACCTGATGACTGTGCCGAGATGGAACAGACCGAGGAGCACGAGTATGATACCTGCCATGAATGTGGCGATGGCCAGGCCGTTGAGGCCGTAGGTCATGATGATGTTGTAGACGATGACGATGAAGGCGCCTGTGGGGCCTCCGATCTGTACGGAGCATCCGCCGAAGGCTGATACCATGAAGCCGCCGATGATGGCTGTGATGAGTCCTACTGTGGGGCTGACGCCTGATGCGATGCCGAATGCGATTGCCAGGGGGAGGGCTACGATGCCGACTACGATGCCGGCGATGATGTCGTCTTTGAATTTGCTTAGACTGTAGTTTTTCAAGCTCGATAACAATTTGGGCCTGAAGTCAATTGTACCTGAAAAATCCATAATAGATCGTTGATTGTTGGAAACAGGCTGCAAAGGTACGAAAAAAGTCTGAGTTTTGTCGTATGGGGATTGAAGCGCAGATTCTTTCTACAGAAAGCGTTCTGAGTTGATGATTAAGGAGGAACGATAAACGCGGATTGAGTTTGGCCGTCTGGGTGCTGGGATTGAAGCGCAGATTACGCGAATTTCGCAAATTTTTTTGGAGGGGGGGGATGGGATGTCTTTTTTCAGATCTTCCTGCCTTATAATTTGCGTAATTCGCGTAATCTGCGGTTGTTTTTCTGCTTATCGGGTTTACTTTGTCTGTTTTATTTTTTCTGCGTAATCTGCGCTTCTGTCTTATTACTGGTCGGCCGGTTTTATTGAGATCGCGAATCCGCCGCCCCGTGCCATGTGCAACGGGCTCCTGGATGTGTTGTCGACGTGTTGTGATGTGATGGTGTATGCCTCGGGGTTGTCGAAACAGTCTCCGTCGGCTGAGTCGGCGTAGATGGTCGCTATGTATTTCCTGCCGGGGGGGAGGAAGCTGTAATCAAGAGTGTAGTCCCGGGCATTTTCATCGGTGACTGCTCCGACATACCATGCTTCGCTGTTCTTGTCTTTACGTGCGGCTACAATGAATTCGCCGGGTTCGGCGTCAAGATATATGCTCTTGCTCCAGTCTGCTGGTACGTCTTTTATGAACTGGAATGCGTCCATGTGCCTTAGGTAGTGTTCGGGCAGGTCTGCGGCCATCTGGAGCGGGGAGTACATGGTCATGTACAGGGCGAGCTGGTTGGGGATGGTAGCGCGTTTCTGTTTGCCCTGGTAGCCTGGGGCGAAGTCGGTGATTCTCATGCGGAAAATGCCGGGGGTGAAGTCCATCGGGCCGCCTTTGAGGCGGGTGAAGGGGAGTATGGTCACGTGCTGCGGACTCATGTTTCCGTATTCCTGTCCCATTGCGCTCTCGTTGCCTACGAGATTGGGATATGTGCGGCACAGTCCGGTGGGGCGTACGGCTTCGTGTGCATTGACCATTATATGTTTGCCGGCGGCTTTTTTCACGGCGTTGAGATAGTGACGGATCTGTTTCTGGCTGTAGTGATGTTCTCCCCGGGGAATGATGTTTCCTACGTATCCGCTTTTCACGGCGTCATAGCCATATCGGTTCATTAGGTCGTATGCCTTATCCATGTGCCGGTCGTAGTTGTCGACTGCCGATGATGTCTCGTGGTGCATCATCAGCCGTATGCCTTTGCTGTGGGCATAGTCGTTCAGGGCTGCGATGTCGAAGTCGGGATAGGGTGTGATGAAATCGAACACGAAGTCTTTCTCTTTGCCGAACCAGTCTTCCCATCCGATGTTCCAGCCTTCGACGAGAAGCTGGTCGAATCCGTGTTCGGCTGCGAAGTCGATGTATCGGCGTACGTTGTCGTTATTGGCTCCGTGATGTCCGTGGGGTTTTGCCTTGGTGTAATCAAAGGTTGCGAGATCGAAGTATGTCGCATCTGTATAGCTCCAGGAGCTTTTACCGGTGATCATTTCCCACCATACTCCCATATATTTTACAGGATGTATCCATGAGATGTCTTCCAGAGCACACGGGTCGTTAAGGTTTAGGATAAGGTCGGATGCGAGTATATCGGTGGCTTTCTCTCCTATGGTGACTGTGCGCCAGGGTGTCCTGAACGGAGTGTCTATGGTGGCGACGTGACCTTCGGGTCCCGGTGTGAGGTGGCTTCTGAATGTCATTGTGGTGTCATTCAGGTCGAGATGCATTGCGGGGAAGTCGATCAGGGCGGCTTCGTGGATATTCAGGTAAAGACTGTCGTCGGTTCTGAGCATGAGGGCGGTCTGTACACCTGTGGGGGAGAAGCGCTGCTGAGAGGCGTTTTCCATGAAATTGTCTTCGGCATGGGAGCGTATCTCGCTCAGGCGTGAGGTGGTGTATTCATATTCCTGGGTATCATAGTCTCCGGGTATCCACCATGCTGTATGGTCTCCGGCCATGGCAAACTGTGTGGCTTCGTCTGAGATGACAAATGTCCGGGTATCCTGTCCGGGGAAAATGTACCGGAATCCGAATCCGTCATTGTAGGCCCGGAACTCGATATCCATTTTGCAGTCTTTTTGCTGAAGGTTTACGGTCATCTGCCTGTAATGGTTTAGGATGGAGTCGTTTTCGCCCCATACAGGAGCCCATGTCTCGCTGACTTCGGAGCGTTCGACGCCGGTCTGCCTGAAATCACGTGTGAGAGAGGGGGCGTCTTCAAGGCCGAATCCCATAAGGGATGGCAATATGATGTCTTTTCCTTTGTATGTGGCTGAGTAGCACGGCTGACCGTCGGATGTCAGCCGGAATGACAGTTCCAGATTTCCGTCGGGGGACTTCAGTATTTCCGAGCTGTTGTCGCAGCCTGTGACAATACAGGCTATGGCAAATAAAATTGCGGATGTTTTCATGGGTGAATATAATTGGTGAATATAATTTTATGTATGGCTGCTGATTGTCATGACGGCATTATGCGTATATGCTGTTTTGTCTTTGGGTTACTATTGTCAGACCCGGTATTGCGTATCTCGCAGACTACAGGCGCCGACAGCTCAAAAAGGCGGAGTATCTCGCTTATATTCTCGCCATTCAGTATCATGCGGAATGTTCTGTTCTCCAGTTCAGGTGCGATCTCGAATTCTATGTCGTATATCTGCTGAAGCCGGGTGCATATGTCTTTAAGGGGTTCTTCTTCAAAAATCAGTATGCCGTTACGCCAGGAACAGTATCTGTCAGTGTCGATATGCCGGCAGATGACTGGGCGGCCGTCGGTCACGGTCAGATGCTCGCCGCTGTCAAGAGCGGTGTCCGTGCCGGCTGTCCTGACATTCACAAGGCCCTTCACCAGGGTTACAGAGGCAATGGAGTCATATGCATTGACATTGAACTCGGTGCCTGTCGCGGTCACTGTCATATACGGGGTGTTTACATTAAATGGATGTGCGGCGTCGGATCTGACATCGAAGTATGCTTCTCCCTCGAGAAAGACATTCCTTACGGGGCCGTTCATGGTCGGGTTGTATTGCAGGGAGCTGTTGGCATTAAGCCATACTGTTGTGCCGTCGGGGAGGGTCGCGTTACTGATGCATCCGAATGCGGTTGTCATTGTAACGGTCTCAGTGCTGTCATTGTCTGACGGGTTATAAAATAAATATAATGTAACAGCCAATAGCGGTATTATTGCCACTGCCGCTATGCGAGACCAGAAAACAAGGAATTTTCTGAGCAGAGTGTGTCGTATGATACCTGTCCGGATCAGTACTTTCTGTTCGGCATCGGCGGTATTCACTTCGTTGATGTCGATAGCCGGATTCAGGGCCGTCCATATGTCCTGCTGCCGTAGGAAATACCTGCGGTTCTCATCGTCTTGTCCAATCCATTCCAGCAGTTCCTCGATCTCTTCCGGTGAGGCACTGCCCGAAAGGTACCTGGTGATCAACAGATCGGTCTGATTACATTGTTGTGTATTGTCGCTATTCATCTCGTTCATTTATAGGAATTGTTGAAATGACAGAATCAGATATATGACAGACCTGTAGTCTCTGAGATTGTTCTGCAGATACTTCATGGTCTTGCTTATGCGTGCTTCCACGGTTCTTATAGAGATATTGAGCTGTGAGGCTATCTCGGAGTATTTAAGGTGTTTTACCCTTGAAAGCATATATGTCTCACGTACTTCGGGTTCAAGCTTTGACAGCAGTTCCTCGACGGCGTCGTTCAGCTCTGAGTATAATATGTGTTCCTCGGCTGACAGGGAGAGTATCAGTTCGTGATTCATGTCCTGGTATAGTGTTCTGACCTTGCGGTGTCTGATCTCATTGAGTGCGAGATGCTGTACCAGAGATATGAGGTATGTTCTCAATGATGTTCTTATCTCGAGAATCCTGCGGTTGGACCATATCCTGATGAATACTTCCTGCACAATATCCTCGCATGTCTCTCTGTCGAGGATAAAGCGTGAGGCGAAAAGAACCATATCGGGATAATACTGGCGGAAAATACGTACGAAAGCTTCATGACTGTCAAGCCTGAGCGCAGCCACTAAAAGCATATCGTTATCCTGCCGTTCGTTCCTCATGTGATGAAATTCAGGACAAAGGTATGCCTTATAGTATTTATATCCAAGCGCTTGGAATGAAATTTTTATAATTGAAAAAATTTGCATTCCTGTGATGTGGTTTTTTTTGCGTGGATTGTTCTTTTAATATAAGGTCCTTAAATCTATTTAAAAATTAAAAAATAAAAATTACCAAAAAACATCATTCACATTCATTTTATGGAAAAAGCAATCTATCAACATTGTCGCGGCGGTTTGCGGCGGACTCTGAGAGTTTTCGCGATCCTGCTGATGCTTGGTGTCGGGCTGACGGCAAGTGCCAAAGGCGACAGGGTGACAATTGATGTCAGTGATGCCACTCTGACGACTGTACTGAAGGCTATAGAGCGGCAGACCGACTATCGTTTTGTCTACAGCAAGGAGACGGTCGATGTAAACGAGCCGGTGTCTCTTCATGCGACAGACGAAGTTCTGTCTGAGGTCCTTGACAGCTTTCTGCCTGACTGCGGTATAAGCTATGTCATAAACAAGAAGCAGATAATACTCAACAGGGCTAAGTCACAATCAGATTCATTATCACAGTCTACATCGGTAAAAAAGATTAAGGTTTCGGGTACTGTGACAGATTCTGAGGGGGAGCCTCTGATCGGGGCTTCGGTGAGGAGTGACGTTCTGGTAACGCTGGGTGTGACAACCGATATTGACGGCAGATACGAGATCGAAGTTCCGTCGGGGAGTCACATTCTGTTTTCGTATATCGGTTATACATCCGAGACAAGGAAGGCTGATAAAGCGGGTACACTGGACGTCACTCTTTCCGAAGATTCCAAGGTACTGAATGAGGTCGTGGTCATCGGTTACGGTACAATGGACAAGAAAGAACTGACGTCGGCCATAAGCCATGTGAGCGAGAAGGACTTCCTGTCGATCAGTTCGATAGATCCCCGTATGCTCATACAGGGGAAGGTTCCGGGTGTATCGATCACGAACACCGGAGCCGGAGATCCTAACAACCAGGCGAGCATACAGATAAGAGGCGTGTCGTCACGTTCGGCCGGCCTTGGTCCCTTGGTGGTCATCGACGGAGTTCCGGGCGGAGATCTTACCAATGTGAATCCTAATGATATAGCATCGTTCGATATTCTTAAGGACGGAGCTGCATCGGCAATCTATGGAACACAGGGATCTAATGGTGTGGTTGTGGTCACGACCAAGAAAGGTAATCGTGACGGCAAGACACATACGTCGTATTCGTGTACCCTTGCATGGGATGTGATGAAAAAGGAGCTTGATATGATGAGTGCCCGGGATTTCCGTGATGTCCGTCTTGGCTGGGGAGATCCGGGTGTCGATCTGGGATACAATTATGACTGGCTTGACGGAGTTTCGCGTACGGGTTTCACGATGCAGCATACGCTGTCGGTAAGTGGCGGTAATGAAAAGAGCAATTATCGTGTGAGTGCCGATTACCGTGATGCCAATGGCATAGACTTGCGTTCGGGCCGCCGGGAGTATGGTGCCCGCGCGTCGATAATGCATACCACCAAGGGAGGACTCCTGACTATCCTGGTCAATGTGGCGCCACGCAATATTTCGCGTGACAATAGCGACTGGGGTGTCTTCAAGACTGCGATCGAAGCGAACCCGACAACTCCCCTGATGAATCCCAACAATCCGTCTCAGTATTATAATTTCTTCGGGCAGATAGCGGGCAGCAATCCGGTAGAGAGCCAGAGGCTTGAGACGAGCCATGCCGATGATCAGCTTCTTGATATGGATGGCACACTCAGACTTAATCTGCTGCCTTTGTTGTCAAAGGACGGCAGCGGTAATCATAATCTTTCGACTCAGGTGATGTTTGCCGACCATAGATACAGTAATGACAATACTTCGTTCTGTCCTTCGACGAGTACCGCCTGTATAAACAGCGGTCATGACGGTGTGGCGTCCCGTTCCTATACAAAAAACCATCAGTATATGTTTGAGTGGCTTACCAATTACAGTGCGCGATTCGGCGGAAAACATAATCTGAAGGCAATGGCCGGATATTCCTACCAGTATGTCCAGTCTTCCGGCTTCAATGCTGAGAACCGGGATTTCCCCAATGATGGTTTCGGGGCAGATAATCTCGGTACAGGCCAATGGGCAAAGGAGGAAGGTGAGGTCCTTATGGGAAGCTATAAAAATGATTCCAAACTGATTTCGTTCTTCGGCCGTGTAAGTTATGACTATGACGGTAAATATCTTTTCACGGCATCACTGAGACATGAGGGCTCGTCAAAATTCGGCAAAAATAACAAATGGGGAAACTTCCCGGCATTATCGGCAGGCTGGCGTATCTCGCAGGAGGAGTTTATGAAAGGAATTGAATGGGTCAATGATCTTAAGATCCGGGCCGACTATGGAGTCACCGGCAACCAGAATTTCGGCAGTTATCTGTCAATCAACACGATGAGCGGTTTCGGATATTATTATTACAACGGCAAGTATATCCAGGTGTGGGGTCCGGGAAAGAATGTCAACCCCGACCTCAGATGGGAGAAGGGTAAGAACTGGAATGTCGGTCTTGACTTCTCGCTGCTGAATAACCGGATCTATGGATCGTTCAACTATTTCAACCGCCGCCAGCAGGATCTGCTCGGCAACTACACGGTTCCGGTGCCGCCGAATATTCATGGAGAGACATTTGTAAATGTAGGAACCATGAAGAATACCGGCTTTGAGTTTGATATCAATTTCAATGTGGTGGATACCAAGGATTTCTCCTACAGTTTCGGAGTCATAGGCAGCACCATGAGCAATAAGTTCGTCGAGTTCAGCAATTCGCAGTATGTAGGTCAGGATTATTACAGTGTGTGTGAGACAGAGAATCCCTATCCGTATTATTATCTGCAGCGCATAGAGAAAGGTAAGCCTATAGGAAACTTCTATATGTGGCGTTATGCCGGTATCGATACCAACGGAGACTGGGTGGTCTATGATAAAAACGGAGATATGGTCAGCGCGTCGATGGCTACAGAGGAGGACCGCTGTGTGGTCGGAAACGGTATGCCCAAGTTCACGATGTCGACAAGCCATAATTTCCGCTACAGGAATTTTGATGTGGCGCTGTTCTTCCGCGGAGCATTCGGATTCGATATTTTCAATATTCATGATTTCTATTACGGGACGCGTAATTTCAACGGCAATATGTTGAAAAAGGCTTATGGCAAGAACTTCGATATCTCGCCGTATTCATCGCCGGTAGTGAGTGATTACTTCCTGGAGAGGGGAGATTATTTCAAGCTGGATATGGTTACGATGGGCTATACACTTCGTCTTCCCAAGTGCCGCTTCATCGATAAGGTCCGGGTATACGGAACTGTTAAGAATGTATTTACGCTGACGCGATTCTCGGGAGTGGATCCATCGACCTATCAGGTCAATGGTCTTGAGCCCGGGGCCCAGGGATCAAGAAGCTATTATCCGTCTACCCGTCAGTTTATCGCAGGTGTCCAAATCGATTTCTAACCGCAAAAAACATAGAGATGAAATTACTTAAAAATATTATTATAGCCTCTTTGTCGGCATTTGCCATGAGCGGTTGTACCGACTTAGACGAGACTCTGTATGACCAGGTCGGTTCTGACAACTATTACAATACAAAGATGGATGTTATCAGGGCTGTTTTCCGCCCGTTCGAGCATGCCTACTGGAGCATATGCAACCGTCATATCCTTAACGAGCTTCCGGCCGACCAGCTGATCACTCCTACACGTGACGGATGGTTTTATGACGGAGGATGCTGGGAGCGTCTGCACTACCATACATGGACGGTCGATGACTTTGTCGAGGCCCGTGATGAGTGGAACGGATGTTTCCAGGGAATCATGCAATGCAATTTGGTCATTGAGGATCTGAGCCGGTTTACACCCGAGCAGTTCGGTTTCGACCCGGCGGAGTTTGACAATCTCAAGGCACAGTGCCGGATACTTCGGGCCTGGTTCTATATACGTCTGCTTGACGAGTTCCGTAATGTACCTCTTGTAACTACCTATAGTGACCGCCCGAATAATCCTCAGGCCGATCCCGCAGTGATATTCAGATTTATCGAGGACGAGCTTAAGAATAACATGGGCAAGCTTATCAGGAAGGATGGTCCGGGCACCAATTCCTCAATTCAGGGTCAGTGGACTCAGGCAGCGGCGGCTTCACTTCTTGTCCGGCTGTATCTCAATGCCGAGGTATATGTCGGAGAGTCCCGTTTCACTGACTGTGCGGTTGTAGCGCAGGATATAATCGATGGCAAGTATGGCTTCTATGAAGTGGCCGACCGCTGGGATGCCGCGTTTGATTATGACAATGATAACTGTGATGAGGTTATCTTCGGTTTTTCCGGTGCCAAAGGCTATTCACACTGGCATTACGATTACAACACCTATGCATGGACAGTGCCGGCAAATGCGGCGTGGTTTCTGGATGACAACAAGTCGGGCATACATCATAACTGTAAGTATGCCGCGTCTCCGAGCTATGATCTGGACGGCAATCTGTATGATTATGAGCTTGGCATGCCTGTGCAGAATTTCAGGAAGTATCCCGGTGACGAGCGTATGAAATTCTACACGAATCTCGGCAACAGCCGTCGCGAGGGTCTGTTCCTCTTCGGCTATCTTGAGTATAAGGATAATAATACGGGCAAGATGACCCGCTTACGTTCGCCTGAGC
Organism: uncultured Muribaculaceae bacterium; assembly: GCA_910584665.1. Lineage (GTDB taxonomy): Bacteria > Bacteroidota > Bacteroidia > Bacteroidales > Muribaculaceae > JAAVFS01. The sequence continues at coordinate 10,610 of CAJUBL010000063.1, forward strand.
TGCCTTATGATCTTTATATCAGGGATGCTGTCGGGACGTTCCATGGTCTCGATCCGGAAAAATGGCCCGGAGACAAGACAAGTACATTGCGTACCGGAGACCATAACTCGGGATGGCATTTTGTGAAATATCCTCTTCTGAGTGATGATGATCCCAACCAGGTTGAAAGTGATTATACCGAGATAAGGCTGCCGGAGATAATCTATTCTCTTGCCGAGTGCAGGATGCGTGCTGGCGATATGTCCGGTGCCGCGCAGCTTCTCAACGAGGTGAGGCGCCGTAACTATCCGGCGGAGAACCTTGACGAGGTGTTGTATGCTCCGGAGGGAAAGGTCAGGTTCAGCGAGGATGAGATGCTTGCCGAGTGGGGGCGTGAATTCTTTGCCGAGAGCCGCCGACGGATAGATCTGGTGCGTTTCGGGAAATTCAATACCGGCCGCTGGTGGGACAAGACTCCCGATTCTGACAACCACACGTCGATATTTCCCATTGTGCGTTCAGTTCTCAATGCCAATGAATTGCTGAAGCAGAATCCGGGCTATGGCAGGTAATGGAGTGTTGAGCTTACCGGTGTCTCTGCCGGCATTCTGTCAATGTAAAATTAAATCAAAACTCATGAAAATAAATAAGAATATATTCTATTCACTGTTTGCTGTATTGCCGAGTATGCTGAGCGGCTGTGATGGAGAGAAAGATCTGGTCATAATAACAGATGACCTGCCTATCAAGTCATCGGTCCTGTATATGGTCGGTGATGCGACCCCCAAAGGCTGGGATATCAATTCGCCTACTCCGCTGACACAGTCAGAGGATGATCCGTTCATATTCACCTATGAGGGCAATCTCAATGTCGGAGAGATGAAACTCTGCATGGCAACCAGCAGCTGGGACAATCCGTTCATACGTCCTATAATAGGCGGGACAGAGATCGGTAAGGAGCCTATTGCCGACGCTCCGTTCAAGATGTATGCAGGAGATCCTGACAATAAATGGAATATTGTCGAGGCCGGTGTCTATAACGTGCGGTTTGATCTGCGTCACCGCACTATGAGTTCAACTTATCTCCGTGAACCTGATGCTCCGGAGATCGTGCCTATCGAGACAGAGACTCTGTACATAATCGGAGACGCTACGCCGTCATGGTGGAATATCGATAGTCCTACACCACTGGAGAAGATATCTGAATTTGTCTTTGTCTACGAAGGAGGACTCAATGAGGGCGGTTTACAGGCTCTGCTGACTCCGGGGGACTGGAGCCCGGCTTTCATTCTGCCGTTTAAAGAAGACAGTAAGATCACTAAGGCCGGTGTTGATGCCGAACAGTTCAACTATTCGATCAACCATACCAACATGTGGCAGGTCGAGGAATCGGGCCGCTATCGGGTGACATTCGATCTGGAGCACTGGACCATGTCGGCTGAATATCTGGGCGGTTATGCTCCCGAAAAACTGTTCATCGTAGGATCGGCCACAGCCGGAGGCTGGAGTCTGGACAATGCTACCGAACTGACTGCGGTAGACGGTGTAGACGGAGAGTATACATGGACCGGTTATCTTTCAAAAGGTACATTCAAGGCGAATACGGTGAAAGACTTTGGCGCGCCGTTCTATCGTCCGTCTTCTCCTGATTGTGAGATATCGGAGTCGGGTATAACCGCAACCGATGTTGTCTATACATCCGATCCCGATGACCAGTGGAACGTCGTGACCGCCGGCAACTACAAGATAGATATCAACATAAAGAATCTCACGATCTCGGCTGAATATCTCGGAGATCCGGGCAAGAGACCTATTGTCACAAGTACTATGTATATCCTTGGAGACGCGTCGCCCAACAGCTGGGATATAAATGCTCCCACTCCGCTCGAGATGCGGTCGGAGGGTGTATTCGTCTATGAGGGTCACCTGTTCGCCGGATCGTTACAGGCTACAATCGTTTCCGGTGACTGGAATGTTCCGTTTATCCTCCCGCTGACCAACGGATGCAAGATAACTCTGTCGGGTGTCGAGAATGACGGTTTTGACTATCTTGTGGACCATACCAACATGTGGCAGGTGGAAGAGGCCGGTTCGTACAGGCTTACTTTCGATCTGAACAACTGGACCATCAAGGCCGAGAATGCGGATATTCCTGATATCCCTGAGCCGGATAAACTGTATATGATAGGATCGGCAACAGACGGAAGTTGGAATCTTGACCGTGCGACGGAGTTTACTCCGGTTGCGGGAGTGGATGGCGGATACACCTGGACAGGCTATCTTTCAAAAGGTACATTCAAGGCCTGCACCATAAAGGATTTCAGCGCACCGTTCTACCGTCCGTCGTCGTCGGAGTGTTACATATCGGAGTCGGGTATAACCGCTGCCGATGTGGTCTATACCACATCTCCCGATGATCAGTGGAACGTAGTGACCGCCGGCAATTATAAGATCGATATCAATATAAAGAATCTTACGATCACGGCAGAATATCTCGGGGATCCGGGCAAGCGTCCGATAGTTACCGACGCGCTGTATATACTTGGAGACGCGTCGCCCAACAGCTGGGATATCGGCAATCCGGTGGCTTTTGAGAAGAAGTCGGAATATGTGTTTGTCTATGAGGGTGTGCTGAAGACTGGCGGTCTCCAGATGTGCCTTATTCCGGCCGACTGGGGTGCGGCCTTCATTGTCCCCGTGTCAAACGGCTGTAAGATAGGAAAGACCGGTGTCGCCGGTAATGAGTTCGATTATTCGACCGATCATACCAATATGTGGGATGTCGAGACAGAGGGTCGTTACAGGCTGACACTGGATCTCAAGGAGTGGACCGTCGGAGCCGAATATCTCGGAGAATAAACTGTATGACCAGACACGCAGTTATGAAAAAACATGTTGTGACAGCAATACTGTTCCTCACGTCGCTGATATCGGCCGACGGAAAGAATCCGGTGTTCGAGGGATGGTATGCCGATCCCGAGGGTGTTGTATTTGACGATACATACTGGATTTATCCGACCTGGAGTGACCGGTTTGAGAAACAGACCTTTATGGACTGTTTCTCATCTCCCGACCTTGTAAACTGGACACGTCACGAGTCAATTATAGATACGACGGCGGTAAAATGGGCCAGGAAATGCATGTGGGCGCCTGCTGTGGTGGAAAAAGATAAAAAGTATTATCTTTTCTTCTCGGCCAACGACGTCCATGAGGGAGAGACCGGCGGTATCGGTGTCGCAGTATCGGACAGTCCTGCCGGCCCGTTCAGGGATCATATAGGTAAGCCGCTGATAAACGAGATTGTCAACGGGGCTCAGCCTATAGATCAGTATGTGTTCCGGGATTCGGACGGTTCATGGTATATGTATTATGGTGGCTGGGGCCACTGCAACGTAGTGAGACTCAATGATGATTTTACCGCGCTTGAACCATGGGAGGATGGCCGCATATATCGTGAGGTGACTCCCGAGGGCTACACTGAAGGTCCGTTCATGCTTAAACGTGACGGCAGGTATTATTTCATGTGGAGCGAGGGAGACTGGGGGTCGCCGGACTATAATGTCGCTTATGCGATTTCAGATTCGCCGACCGGTCCCTTCAGGCGTCTCGGCCTGATTATCAAAGCCGATCCGTCAGTTGCCTCGGCGGCCGGCCATCACTCTGTGATACAGATACCGGGGGAGGACGAGTACTATATCATCTACCACAGGCGACCTCTGGGACATACTCACAGCGATCATCGCCACACGTGTATCGACCGCATGATATTCAATGCCGACGGCACAATCGCTCCGGTGAAAATCACACACGAGGGTGTAACCTCACGTCCGCTCAGATAACATAGAAAAAGAAATAAATAATCGAAAAGAATGAAAACAATGAGTATATTGGCATCAGCTGTTGCTGCCGCAGCTCTGATGGGCTGTACCGAGACTATTGAAATGCGCAGGCCGCAGAAATTTGAATTGCCCGAACTTCCGGATATAGGTGAGATCCATACCCGCAAGGCTCCTCTTTACTGGAGTGTTTATGAATACTGTCATCTGCAGTCTATAAGCGGAGTCAAGAATGAGGATATGGATATCACGGCCGATCAATGGGAAAAAATCACGGACTGGCTTGCCAGAGATCTGAAGCCCTATGGATATGATATGGTCTGTACCGACGGTTTCATAAGCCAGAACTGCAGGAACGGGTCGGTGTATATGTCACATTATGGATCGATGCCGATCAGGGATCTTGTGGCGATGTGCAAGTCCAAGGGTCTTAAGGTGGGCATATATGACAATCCGCTGTGGATACATACGTCATGGGATACGAAGGTTCCGGGTACCGATTACATACTTGAAGATCTGCTGTGGGATCACAAAAGTGAGGTTCTTAATCCCGATACACCGGATATGTGGGGATTCCAGTGGGTTGTCGCGACATATCCGGGAGCACGTGAGTATATAGACGGCTTTTTCAAGCATTATGCCGATATGGGTATCGATTATATACGTGTGGACTTCCTTTCCTGGTATGAGGATGGCAAGGACCGTAATATGGGACCGATAGGCCGTGGTTACGGACGTGAGGCCTATGTGAGGGCATTGTCGTATATTGCCGAGAATGCTGAAAAATACGGTATCTTCATCTCGCTTGTGATGCCTCATCTTTATTATGATGCCGAGATCGAGAAGCTGTGCGGCAATATGGTCCGTATCGTACAGGATACCGGCAACGGCGGCTGGTATCACTATTCAGACTGTGAGCGCGGAAAGTCATGGACGACATGGCCCAACTGCATGAATATGTTTGACGGATTCGTGTACTGGTCACATATATCGGGTCGTGGAAAAGTCCTGATGGACGGTGATTTCATACGCCTCAACACGTTCAATACCGATGCTGAGAAAGAGTCGGTGGTGTCACTTCAGCTTATGGCCGGAGGTCCCGTCGCTATCGGTGACCAATACAATACCATCGGGGACAATACCAGGTTCTATACCAATACCGAGCTGCTTGCTCTTAATACTGACGGCTTCGTAGGCAAACCGCTGAGCGATGAGCTTAACAGTATGGAAAGCCAGATATGGTACGGTCAGATGTCGGATGGCGATTATGTCATCGGATTGTTCAACCGTGATGACCGCTCAATGTCATTCAATGTGAATTTCAAGACTCTGGGTATAGATGGCGAATGGAAAGTACGTGATTTATGGAAGCATGCCGACGAGGGATCTGCTACGTCTGTCTCGACATCCCTGCCGCCTCACGGATGTAAGATAATAAGACTTTCAAAGTAACATGATCAGAGGCTGTGTCTGAGTTTTGAACTGCACCCCAAAAGTTAGACAAAAAACTTTTGGGGTGCTTTTATGAAGTAC
>CAJUBL010000064.1 GCA_910584665.1 uncultured Muribaculaceae bacterium
AGAGCATCTGACTACGGATCAGAAGGTTACAGGTTTGAATCCTGTATGAGTCACACGGTAGAGCCGCCCGCGAGGACGGCTCTACGTGCTTTCAGGCAGAGCATGAACCCTTGTCTTCCTGTCAGCTCCGCCGACCTGTGCATGGCATCTGACGTAGTCGGGTGTGCCAAGGTGTCAGAAGGGGTAACCGATGGCGAGGTGGAAAGCGAGAGAATTACCGAAGGATGTCATATTGTAGTATCCGCTGCGGCCGGTGTCGTACGGCGCATGCAGGCCTATGCCCAGATCGGCGCGTACCACGAGCATCGAGATGTCGAACCGCAGACCGCAGCCTGTACCCAGCGCGAGGTCTTTGAGGAATGATGATCCGCGGAGCCGTCCGCCGGGACGCTGTGGGTCGTTTTTCAGCAGCCATACGTTACCTGTGTCTATGAACAGGGCTCCGTGGAGCGGACCGACGATGGGAAAACGGTATTCTAAGTTGGCCTCGAACTTGAATGTACCTGTCTGGTCAAAATAACCGTCGGCATTGTCTTGCGGCGCATGGTATGAGCCGGGACCTATGGAGCGTACGGTAAAGGCTCGTATGGAGTTGGCTCCTCCGACGTAGAACTGTTCGCTGTAGGGCACCTGTGATGAATTGCCGTATGCGTGGGCCGCTCCTACAGCCACGCGGCTCACGAGCCAGTTGTCGCCACGCAGCCTGCGGTTGTATACAACCTGTATCTGTCCTTTGACAAACTGGGAGAACGGGGTGCCGAAAAGTTCTTTCTCACCTTTGACGCCGCAGGCACGGTATATAGCCCAGAATACGTTGCCGGCTTCCTGGACGGACCATGTGACGTTCAGGCCGTTGTCCCGGTCAAAGGTCCGGTTATAGTTATAGGTATAAGCGATCTGGGGAATAAACTGAGACCTGAAACTCAGGGCAATGGCCGGGTTGGCCGCTGTTATCGAGTCGAATGTATGGGTGGTGTTGAGAAGTTTTGTATATGTAAGTTTGAATGGGGTAAGCGTTGTGAAGACATGGCGTGAGGCTTGCCACTCATAGGAGTAGGCGAGGTTGAACTGGGCCATCTTGAAGTAGTGCGGGCGGTTGAGAAGATCGGCGTTGAGCGTGATGCGTGTCCAGTTGAGTTCCCGGCGCCGGCGCGGTATGAACTTGGGTGCTATGAGGCGCGGGAATGCGAGAGAGCCTGTGAGACCGATCTCGTAGGAGTTGAACAACGATGATTTCTGGGCGCCGGAGCGACCGGTCTGCCACTCGTATGTGCCTGTAAGCGCTACGCTTAGCTGCTCGCCGCCTCCGAAGATATTATGGTTTGTAACCGAGAATGTGGCGCCCGGACCTATGTAGCTGTTGGATTTGGACGAGGCGTTGACTTCGAGAGAGGCTTCCAGGGGGGTGTCAAACGTACAGTCTATGTCGACGTTAAGGCGTGGCCTGGCATTGAGTGTGTCGGGTGATACTTCGATGTTGATTGCGTTGAATATGCCCAGACGAGCCAGATACATCTGTGTGCGCTCCATGTCCCGCACGGTGAATGTCCTGTCGGTCCTGAAGGTCACACACTCCGGAATCAGGGCGTGGCGCAGTCTCGAGGGCATCATCTGTATCAGTATGCCCCGGCGGGTCGGTATGGTGTCGAAATACTGTCCTCCGTACGGTTTGTTGGCACGTACGGTTATATGTCCGGTCGACCATCGTGTGAGAGCGGCTTCAGGAGTGCCTGATGCAACAGTGAGTCTGAGCGCTATCGATCCGCGGTTGAGCAGCGAGTCGGCCAGATATTCGATATATTCGGGTCGGAAATAGTAGTATCCGCGGTTTCGCAGATGATTGGTTATGCGTGTCCTCACGACGCTGAGTGAGTCGGTGCAGAATCTTGATCCGGGCACCATGTACGGATCGCGTGAGGCGATGGAGTCGATGAGGTGGTACAGATGTGACGTGTCGGGCAGAAGCTGAATGCTGTCAATGAGGTATGCCGGACCCGGATTCACTGTATATGTGATCGAGGCTTTGCGCGGATTGCGGGCCGTGTTGACGGTATAGGAGGTGGTGCCGCGGAAGTATCCGTTGTTGTCGAGTATCTCGTCAAGCATGTGTGTGCGTACCTCGGGTCTTACGTCCGACACCAGTACGGGTTCGGCCGCAAGTTTCTCATAGATCCAGTGTCTGAAGCCATGGTCCGGGTTGGGCCAGTTGTTGTATACCCACAGGCCCAGCGGGAACGGGTGCCGCCAGTGGAGCATCCTGATGTAGTTGTTCGGTGCGACGTCGACTGTCTTTTTTAGCTGATCGGCCAGTCCTGTGGGTATGGCTCTGCCGTCGGGCGACGTGGCGATCTCGACTTTTCTGACACCGGTATACAGCTGCTCACCCTGGGGCAGGCGCCGGGTAGTGGAGCAGGATGCGAGTATAAGGGCGGTCAGTATGATGTAACAGATATGATGTTTCATGTGACGAATTCTTTATTTACTATAACTATTGTGATGGTGTGTTTGTTTGCCCGCCGGTAATATCGCCTGTCCCGGTTGCCGGAACTCCGGGCCGTCGGTAAAACGGTCTGAACAGGTCGCTCAGACGGCGCAGTTTACGTTTATATACGAAGCCTACACCGGTCTGTGTCACTTCTCCTTCGAGTATGCTCTCATAGCCTGTATGGCGGAATATTTTGATGTACATTGATCCTGACGGTGTGATGTCATATTCGAACGATATGTCGTTGATGAGGTTCTGGGACAGATTCTGATCCCGGTCGGCATCGGACGCGTAGTTGCCGCCGACTGATATCTTGAAGCGGTCGTTGAACAGCGATTTTGATACTTTGTAGCTGTAGGAAGTCGTTGTCGAAGAGGCGCCGTTGACCGTCCGGTCATACTGGTCGATGCCGAAAGACAGGTCTACACCCTTGATATTGTTGGCCGCCCACGAGTTCACCTGTGACTCGAGGAACGAGAACAGCGGATTGCCGTTGAGACTCGACGAGGCTTTGGTTCCCGGACCGGTGTAGACGTTGTACAGCAACAGGTTCATGGCCTGGTTGGCACGCTGTTCGGCGCTCATGGACTGCAGTTCGTTGGCTACGGTTATGTCGTCGTCGGTCGCCAGATCGAAGGCTACGTTCATGTTGTCGAGCGAATTGGTTACCGAGAGTATCACGTCGAAGTTGATGATGCGTGAGTTCTGGCCGTCCTGTTGTACGTTGGCCCGCAGTACATCGATCGCCTTGATGTTGAGGTATGGGTTCATCATGTTGCCGTTGAACGAGATGTAGCTTCCTTCCTGAAAGTCGAATAGTTTTTCGCTCATGAATGGCGGTGTATAGCGTACGAATCCTCCGTTGAGGTTAAGTCGTCCGGTAAGCCGTGAGTCACCCATGTAGTTCATATTGTAGTTGAGTGTGCCCTGCGAAAGCAGCTGTACGCGGTTCTTACCGTCGGTTGACAGATCGACACCGATGGTCGATCCCTGGTGTATGTTAAGAATGGCATATATGCTCATGGAGGAGGAAGATGCCGGTACGGTGTCGATTTTCTGGACCACGGCGGTATCGGCGAAGCTGACAAATTTCACCATGTCGATATTGGAACGTGAGGACAGATTGTCGGTGGCGGACTCTACTATGTAGGAGACATTGGTATTCTCGAGCACTGACATACTGGCGTTGACGTCGAGCCTCGATACGGGACCTCTGACGGAGGCGTCGAGATCGATAAATGCTTTGCCGTAGACCTGTACTCCACGTTTCCTGCGGGCATTGACTATCTGCATATCGCGGGCTGTGGCTGTGATGTCGACGATGATGTCACTGATGTGACGTGCATCGACTTTTCCGTTTATAGACAATGGGTTGCTGTTGGCTCCCCTGATGGTATAGTTGTTGAATGACACTATGTTGGAATCCATCGGAATTTTCTCGGGAGAGAAACTGTAGGAGGTTCCGAACATCGGTACTGTCAATGTTGTGGAGTCGAAGTTCAGATAGCCGTTGAAGATGGGCTCGGAGAGTGATCCGGTGATGTCCATGGTGCCGTTGAGGGTTCCTGCGAAGCGTGCCATATCTTTTGGCAGGAACGGGTTGAGCACGTTGAGCGGGAAGCGTATCATCTTGAAGTCGAGCAGGAACGGATTACGGGCTGTCGAGTCGTTGAGATTGCCTTCGGCAGTGATTGTCCTGATGCTGTCGACGAGGAGTGTGGCGTTGGCCCTGACGGTTCCTGACTTGTTGGTGAGCAGAGATACGTCCAGTCCGAAGGATCCTACCCGCTGTCGGTTGTAATTGAGTTCGTCGAGCGATATGGTGCCGTTGCCGTTGATGGATCTCTGGTCCCAGCCGAAACGCATATCGGCCGACAGATTACCCGTGACGGGGGGGGCGAACGGGTTTAATGCCACCCATTCGGCCAGCCGGATGTCTTTGATCTTGAGTATCAGATCCTCCTGGGTTGAATCTGTGCCGGCGGCATGATCGGTGTAGAGATGGATTGAACTTTCGGCACTCTTCATTGACAGGTTGGCGTCAAAATGCTTATGTGCTGTGTTGAGTATCACGAAGTTGGAGTCGTTGACAGTCCAGTTCTTGTATCCGATGACCGGGTGTGCGGGAACGACACGTATCCTGATCTCATCGGGCAGCCAGCGGGCTATGAATCCGAGCCGGTATCCGGTGCGTCCGTCTATATTCTGCTGGTGGAATAGTATAGAGGCTCTGTTCCCCGATGCACGGCCGCGTGCTGTTACCGTTGCCCACTGGTCAAGGGTACCCGGGCGGTTGCCCATGTGGATGCGGTAATCCAGAGTATCGCCTTGCTGGGTTATGGTTGTGGCGATAGTGTCGGCTGTTGTCGATCCGCTGTTGAATCTTAATACTTTGGCATTTAGGTTTATGAGTGAATCGTTAGAAGCCTGCATGCCGAGAGATGAGAATCCCGTTCCTGTCGATGACAGGTAGTTGCTGATGATGTTGTTCTGTCCCGCTGTGAGGTCGAGGCCGAACTGAGGTAGGGCGTGCTGCAGCATGCTTACATTGATGTCGTGTGACGATATCACCGAGTCGATGGCGGCGGCGGTTAATGTCGCGTGGGCCATGACGGAGTCGAGTGACATGGGTGAGGACAGGGTCATGTTGAGGTCGTGGTCGCGCAGTGTGGCCCGGGTTACCGAGTCGTCGGTAAGGAAGTGCAGCATCAGACCGGTGGTTGACAGGTGTCCCTTGCCCATCGTCCAGTCTATATTCTTCAGGGTGAAGGCGGCGTTGATGCTCCGGGGATCGGGTTCGAGTGTTATGTTGCCGTCGAGAGATGCATTGCCGTGCATGACCGAGTCGGTGAAGCCCAGGGCTTTAAGGTCGATATTGGAAAGGTCGGCGCTCAGTTGCCAGTCGTAGGGGGTAGAGGCGAGGTTGCCGTCGGCCCTGATGTCGATGTCGGCGTCCGGGTTGCCCGATGTCACGGCCAGGTGTGCATTGCCGTCGGCGAGTATAGCCTTGAGATCGATGTCGGTATAGGGATGCCTGTTGTAAGTCACCCGCGATATGTTGATGTCGGCGTCGAGGGCTGTGGTATTCTGGAACGGGTCGTAGCCGTGTCCCCTGACGTGCGCTGTCGCTGAGAGACGCTCGACACCGAGTGATGGCATGAACGCCTCGATGGGAAAGCTGTCGGCGGCCAGCGTGAGGTCATAGGCCTCGCGCGAGCCGGTCCACTCTGCGTCGAGGGCTATCTTTCCGCCGGTGGTGTAGGCGCGCAGATTGCCGTCGACTGTCCCGTGCCTGAGATCGACACCGCCATTGAGAGTAAGCGGGGGCACACTGAGAGTCTTGTCGAGTCTGGCGGCCACGAGGGCGGGTCTGACCCAGCGGCCGTCGGCCACATGACCTTTTAGATCCAGGTGGCCGTCGAGACGATCCATGTCGGGTAGTCCGGCTACTGAGCCGTTGGCGGCGATGTCAAAGCAACGGGGCAGTTCAAGAGACAGCCTGTTGACATCATAGATGCCGCCATCGCCGTCGATATCGATATTGAGGTCGAGGAGTGATGTCTCGGGGATGCCGGCCAGCATTGGTGTCAGAGCTGGCAATGCAGTCCTGGCGTCGGACGGTGACAGGTATCCGTAACCTTTCACGCGGAGAGGCATGGGCAGACCTCCGCCCGTCATTCCCATCATGGCGTCGAGGTTGATGCGGGAGCGGAGGGTTGACAGTCTCATGTGGGTCGCATTGAGCGAATCGGCGTTCATGGCGAAGAGCCCCTCAAGGCGCAGGTCGAGTCCGCAACGTTCACTGGCGGCTATGCGCTTTATGGGAACTCGCAGTTCGGCACCGCGGCTCATCAGCGAGTCTATCTCTATCTTTACGCCCGATACCTGCAGGTAATTCATGTCGAGCCCCGGCTGAGGTACGGCTCCCGACACGCCGTACAGGGCACTGTCGGCTTTGATGTCGATGGTGGCCACGTTGATGGTCCAGGGTATTGACGACGGGTCGGCTATGCTGTCGGTCGGGAGCGGGTCGACGTGGGTGTCGGCTGCCCCGTCAGGCGATGGCTGTGTGAGATATAGTGCTGTAAGATGCTCGACGATGAATGATCTGACGTCAACGGCCTGTTCCGACAGGTCGACCGATGTGTCTTCTATCAGGGCGGCGGGGATCGAGGCCCGTAGGGTATCGATGGCGGGACGCATTGTCATGCTGTAGGTAAGGCTGTCTACCCTCAGCTGCTGCAGTGTGATCTTCCAGGGTAGGGGTGAGGAAGTCTTTGCGGTGTCAGCCGGCTGATTGCCGTCAGATTTCATGCCGAGCGAAAAGTCTGTACCGGCGATGCTCAGTAACTCGATGTCGATATCTTTGGATGCCAGGCCTATCCCGGTGTCGGCGAGTCGGGCGTTGTCGATATGTGAATTGATGTACATGGTCGAGTCCGGCGACCCCATGTTGAATGTCACGTTGTCGATACATAGCTCGTTGACAGCGATCTTGCCACGCAGTATGGATAATATGGATACGTCGAGGTCAAGGTGTCCCACGGCAGCGAGTGTATCTCCGTTCTGGACATAGAGGACGTTGTTGATATCGAGGTTGAGGGGAGGCGAAAGGCGCAGACGCCCGACCCCGATATGACGGCCAGGGTCGGCATTGACCGACGACAATACCTTCCTCACAGCAAAGTCCTGGACCGGAGGCAGGTATAGAGCTACGAAGACAAGTGCGACGAGGATTATCACCGACAGGATGACCCATAGCAGCGACCTGGACAGGATATGGATGAATTTAGCTCTCACAATAGTTGAATTTTGATCACGCGGTGACGTGTTGAGTACACGTCCTGTTGTTTTATAAAACGAATATACACTTTATTTTGTTTCCCGCCAAATCCAAAACAGATTTCAACCCGGTAACCGCATCAAATATATTAAAGCGCAGATTACAAAGGCCATACGGAATGAAATTCAACTGCAAATTACGCGAATTACGCAAAAAACAAATTGTAAGAATCTTCGTATCAATATGGTACTCAATGTTATCTTTTCTGTTTTTCGCGTAATGTGCGGTTGACTTCCGATTTTTTAGAACGGGCAAAGCGATCTTAATTGAAAAATCCGTGTGTGAATGTTGCAAAATAAGCTGATTCGTTATTGATTATTTGATAAATTTAATTAATTTTGTAAAAATTAATAATTTCAAATTTATGTCAAAAAAATTATTCATGAGATATTCATATTTGAGAACCGTTATTGGAATGATGTTTTTATGCATCACTTTTATATCCAACACTCAGACATTTTACTACTATCATGATAGGTTGGGTAATCGAATTAGACGAATTCCCGAAACAATGCCGCTGAGACAATTCAGATTGACAGAGGGTAGTGATTTGAATTATGAAAATATATACGAAGATGTTGCTGTATCCATTGGTCCTAATCCTACTGCAGATATTCTCTATATTGAATTCAAATCCAACATGGAACTTTCAGGACGGATCAAATTGATAAGTTCATCCGGTCGGTTGATTAAGAACATATTTATAATGCAATCGGTTGAACTGGATATGGCTGGTTTACCTGTAGGATCATATATTCTGACCATTTCGGGAGATAACTATAACTACAGCAAAATAATAATAAAAAACTGATCCGGAATAATGAAACCGAACATAATACTCACATTGCTTTCTGTTGTATTGTTTCCATTCAGTGTATCTGCTGATTTTCATGTTGATTCAATCAGGCAAGCTATTGTTGATAATGACTGTTATGTCGATTTGATACGTCAACGATTGTTTCCTCCGGTTGAAATAAAGCAACATGGAAGTTCTTTATATACTGAAGAAATTAATAGCCCGGTTTTATTTAATTCAGTTCAGAATCTGCCGACATCCAAAGATATAGATAAGACAAAGACAGTGGGGCAGATAATAATAAACTCAGGAGTAAGTCAGACCGGTGCAAAAACATATGATATTCCAATAAATTGTTATCCGGGAATAAATGGTTTCACTCCGGAACTTTCAATTTCGTACAATAGTCATCGGGGAAATTCTGTTTTAGGAAAAGGATGGTCTGTTTCGGGTCTGTCTGCTATAACCCGTGGAAACAGCACAATATATTATGACAGTATCAGTAGTTGTTATAGTATGACAATCAATGATCCGCTATATCTGGACGGGAAACGACTTATTTTGCTTGAAAATGATAATAAAACCAGACTTTATCAAACTGAAACGGGAAATATAAAAGTGCGGGCGAGGGTTGCCTCTGATCAGTATTTCACCTTAATAGAAGCGTTTTACCCAAATGGCAATAAGGCCAGGTTCGAATGTATCAATGGTTCTCATCAAGTGTTGTTTCCAATATCTTTACTTGTAGATCCATGTAATAACGAAATTGAATATACTTATGATAATAAAACTCTGCAACCTAAAATCAAAAAAATAGAATATAATAATTCGTCAATACTGTTTGATTATATTGACGGCAGGCAAGATACATTATGTTCATATATAGGAGGACTGAAGAATATAGAGACTGATCTTCTTAAGTCAGTCAGATGTTTTTTCAGAGAACAGGAAATTAATTGTTTTACTTTAAATTATACGTTCTCTGACGATATATCATTATTAAATAGAGTAGATTTTACCGGTGCTGATAATGAATCATACAATCCGCTGTTGTTTTACTATGGAACAGGCAATACTTTGACAGAATATTCGATATCCAGAACAAATCTGGTTGAATGGTATTCAATGGATGACCCTCAGAGATTAAAACTGGTTCGCGGACGTTTTGATTACAACAAGAGTTCAGAAGGTATAATTGTGTTTCAGAATAAGAGCCCGCATTATGCCTATCATAAAAATTCCTCATTCTGGCATCATTCTGAAAATAAATTTGTAAACACATATTCTGATAACGAAAAAATATTTCTGTATACATCTCTTTCAGAAAACTATGTTGATCCGATCCCAAATCTTACAACAGAACATGGATTTGTTGATATAGTATGTGCGGATATAGACGGGAATCAGGAAGATTATATAGTAAAGATAAATAATTATGTTGTAAATAATTCAGATTATGTTCAATTTACACTTTATAAGGCAAATTCTATATATGGAATTCAAAAAGTCAAGACAATAGCGTTTAGCTCTAATAAAATATATGTCGACAAGAGCGGTAACAAAAGTATCAGACCCAAACATTTTTTTACGGGAGATTTTAACGGTGATGGTAGGACTGAGATAATGGCTATGGTCACACATGAACCTTTTGGAGAGACATCAATGCCATCAAGGTGCATAATATTTGACCTGTATTCTGAGAAAACAATATTTGAGAATCACATACTTGACTATAAAATTGATTTTGTAGGTACCGAACAGGAAGACAGTAAAGCAGCAAACGATAATTCTGATAAACTTTTTGTTCTGGATTATAATGGGGATGGTAAAAGCGATATCGGACATGTCGGGGAAAATGGCTTGTCTGTTTATAGTATTAATTTCGGTGACCAGACAAGCATATTGACATTCCGGATGTGTCAGGATGTTACCAAAAAAAGTATGTCCGGCAAGGAGATACTCCCGGGTGACTATAACGGAGACGGATTGATGGACGTAATGTTATCTCCATCAAGTACAGCGGCGTCTGATGATAACAAATATAAATGGGATATATATTATTCGAAGGGAAACGGGTTCATTGAACATATATCATTCAATGGTCCCCGTAATACCGGCAACGACAGTGACGGATTTTATGCTCTTGATATTGATAAAGATGGTTTTACCGACCTTATCAGTCGAAATGACAGTATGTTTACAACATACATTAACTTTCATGGAATGCCGAACAGGCAGATCAGTACTGATGAATGCGACTCAAAGTCTCTGCTTATACCTATCAATATAAATGTACGAAACAGCACTGCCCAGATACTTTTTTTGAATGACGGATATGTAAATAAACTTGACTGGAAATATGACCACAATCTGGAGACTCTTCTTACCGGAATGTCATCAAGTCTGGGTATTATCGAACATAATAGCTACGATTACATCGATACATCAAAAAGTATTTATCAGCCTGGCTATAATGCGGTGTTTCCGTATACCAATATTCAGGAAAAGCTGGCTGTACTCACATCAGTAGATACATACCTTGACAATTCTGCCATAAACCATAAACTATATTTTTATGAAAACGCAGTAATACATCGTCAGGGTTTAGGATTCAGGGGATTTGAGAAAATTATCACAATTGATGGTCAGGATATAATTACCAAGACATTTGATCCGTACCGTCACGGCGTGCTTACAAAATACGAAGATAACCGGACTACCATTGATTATCAATATGATGTTAATGTAAAACAGAACAAGATCCTTTCAATTAACCTTACAAAGAAGACTGAGAACGATAAATTATCCGATCTTACCACAATAACCGGTATATCCTACAATAAATATGGGTATCCTTGTGATGAATATATCTGTTACCCTGACGAAATAAATAGATATAATACCTATACATATATCGATAATGCTGATATAGACAGCGTTTATTATCTGGGGCTGCTTACTGTTCTGGATACTGATATTTGGGATGATCATACAGAGTGTACAGAACGGCTTAGAATAAGTAACGGGCCTAACCTGAAACCGCTCAGTCGTTTTTATAGCAAGTTACCTATACAGGTTCCGGTAAAAATAGAAAGATTCCGTTATGACAGTATTGGCAATGTCATCAGAGAGGGTGTACGGCCATATGCAGGAAACGAGCTTGTAAAAACATATGAATATGATTCCGGTAACCTTATAGTCAAAGAAACCGATCATATCGGACTGTCGTATAAATATGGCTATAACCCTCAGGGTCTTATTTCAACAATTACAGACAGTCATGGAGGTCAGACTGTTATTTCATATGATGCATTCGGACGAAAAAAACGACAAATCAATCCTGACGGAACATTCAGTGAGCAGACATTCAGCTGGAGCGCAAATGGAGAGCCCGGTCTTTACAGGATAACGGACACCGCATCCGGTATGCCTCAGACTATCCGGTTCTACGACAATCTGAATCAGGAGATCGCTATATATATACAGAGTCATGACGGTTCCTACCGTAAGATTGAAAAAAGATATGACTATAAGGGCAATCTTATACAAGAATCATTACCGTATAAAGGAGACTCTCCATTGTTATGGAATACGTACACATATGACCGGTATAACCGACTGACAAATTTAAATGAGGCATCCGGTCGTTCGACTGAGTATACGTACAACGGTTTTGAATCAACTGTTTCTATCAATGGGCAGAAACGAACTACGACCGTCAACAGTCTCGGACATACTGTATCGGTGGTTGACAAAGCCGGTGAAATATCATACGATATCTATACTGATGGACTGCCGGCAGAGGTAAACGCACTTTCTGTCAGTACAAAATTCAATTATAATGAAAGGCGTCAGAAGATATCAAAAGAAGATATTCTCAGCGGGAAAACAACATATGAATACGATAAAGGGGGAAACTTAAGTAAAGAAATAAATTCTAAAGGAGAGACAACCGAATATATCTATGACTCATATAACCGGCTGATAAAAACAATTACTCCCGAACTTACAAGTATATTTGAATACAATGAGTATGGTCAGCTTATTACATCAAGTCCGGGTAAGTCTTATACATATGATGCATTCGGCCGGCTTACTAATGAAAACGACAATGATCTTAAGAAAACCTATTCATATAATGCCGACGGACAGATTGAATCCATCAGGTATGAAACAACTCAGGAGCTCGGAACCGAAACATACACTTACTCTAACGGATATGTAACTGAAGTAAAATTCAACGGAATAAGTATTTATAAACTGGAAGAGGAAAATGAATTCGGTCTGCCTGTAAAAGTAAGAACCGGTAATTACATACGCCGGTACAGCTATGATCAGTATGGTCTTCCTTTGAGCCGGGTGTTCATGTCCGATGACTCCACTGTATTGAGAAAATTCGATTACGAATTTGAGCCTAAGACATCCCATCTCCTGATAAGACATGATAATTTATTGGAAGGAGAATCTGAACGGTTTCAATATGACGATCTTAACCGTCTTATTGCGTGGGGTTATGTAGAACAGGCTGCATACGATGAACTTGGCAATATTACTTTCAGAGATGATATTGGTCGTTATGTCTATGATTATGTAAGTAATCCATATGTGCCCGATTTTATCGATAATTGGAAATATAACCATATCGAGCAGGAAGAGCAACGCATTTCGTATTACTCTTTCAATCGCCCCCAGGAAATCGAGGAATATCTGACCTGTCTGTTCCATTATAACGGTGATTATACCCGCAGGCACACTAACCTGTATGATCGTAATATCGGTAAATTGTTATGGGATAAATATTATGCCGGAGACTGTTACGAACATACTGTGTATCCTGACAATTCTTACGAATGTCTTTATCTATATGGAAATTATTATGAATCACCTGTTGTGTATTACAAGAAAAACGGCGATGATACCGGTGATTTTATAAATGTATTCAGGGATTATCTGGGAAGTGTAAGTACTCTTGCCGATGAAACAGCTGTAATTGACGATTATAGTTATGATCCATGGGGCAGAAGGCGCGTAAATGGAACGGTTGATGTCGATTGTGGTTATGAAAAAGAATATCGTATACTCGGACGGGGATTTGGCGGTCATGAACATTTAAATATGTTCAATCTTATAAATATGAATGCCCGATTGTATGATTCAACAATTGGACAATTTCTATCTCCCGATCCATTTGTCGCTGATCCATATAATTCCCAATGCTATAATAGATATACTTATGCTCTTAACAATCCGTTGTATTACGTTGATGAAGATGGAGAATTTGTTCATATAATCGTTGGAGCGGTAATCGGCGGGGCAGCTAACCTCATATACAAAGCCTGTACCGGACAGATTAACAGTTGGGGTGACGGATTCGCGGCATTCGGTATAGGAGCTGCCGCCGGTGGTCTTGGAGCTGCCACTGGTGGCGCTATGTTTGCAGTCGCAGGTGGAATGGCTGGAGGAGCCGGAGGTTTTCTTGCAGGAGCGGCAAGCGGTGCTGTAAGCACGGTGACATCTGAGTTCGTACTCAATGCAGGCAACCACTACTATTTCGGAGATCCCTGGCTCACATCCGGGCAGCTTGTTACATCCACATTGAGTGGAGCTATAACCGGAGGAATCTCAAACGGTATGGCTGCGACTTATAACCATGGCAATTTCTGGACAGGTAGAGGAGTACATAGGTTTCAGCCCGGCCCTGTACGTATAGATTCAGCAGGAGAGGGATATGAAAGCTCAAAGACTTCCTTTGAAAGCAGTAATACCCTATACAAAGAAACCGCCACTTCAATAAGGAAGACCAAACCGATTCAAGGTCATCATATCATACCTTGGGGAAACAAGAAATGGTCAGACGAATATAGAAAGATAACCGATCTTTATGATCTGGATTTGAGAAAAGCATGGAATGTTCATAGAATGCCACATCTGGGGCGCCATCCTGATGCTTATCACAGATGGGTCTTGGATAATTTGAATACGATACACAAGGAAGCTAAATTAGATAAAACAAAGTTTATGGAACTATATCATGAACATTTGGTTAACCCTGTTAAGGCTAATCCTGATATGTTAGATGCTATTTATTGGAAAAACAAAGTGTTATGAAGACTTATTATGAAATGATTCCGAAAAGTTATGATGAGATAGGAGTTCTGTCTACAGTCCCAAATCCCGACATTCCCGACTGGGCTTATGTAGATATTGACCTGATAATGAAATATGCGTCTCAGATAAGGCTTGTTCTCAAAGACGGGTTGTACGGCCATTTCATGTCGAGTGATATGCATAAGTGGTTCTTCAGTCAGGAACTGAAGGATTTCATCGAGTCAAAGGCTACCGATCCTACTCATTTTGAGTTTATACCGGTCCCTGCATCAAGTCCTCAATACGGAGACCGTACATATTACTTCATCAACTTCAAAACCGATCTTGATGTTGTCGACATATACCGCAGCCGGTACTTTGACGGAACCGACAACCTGATAATGTCCCGGTTGAAATATGATGTAGTTGAAAAAAAGAATTTTTTCAGTACTTATAAAAAGACTATATTTGGGGAACATTATATCGACAATATAATAGTCTCGGCGGGATTAAGGAGATCTATAGCACGTCATAAACTGAATAGCGGGCTTGATTATATCGAAATCGGGGCAATAGAAGAGACAGACAATATACCGGTAAACCGGACTGTGGTTGCGCTGCATAAGCTGCGATTGCAGCTTTATGACTGGATGATGTCGGTTGCCGCAGAACCGATACCGGATGATATAATCTGTGCGTGTATACAGTTAAAAGAGATTGACAAATGCCAATATGAAGTCTCAATTTCAGGATCAACAATTGTTCCGGAGAACTTACAGCAGATGTACGAACATAGCGATATAATTTTTGAAAAGCAAAAATTAAATATTATGTCGCCATATTTGGAAGGAGTTAAATCTAAATATATATGTACATTGATTTTAGAGGTACAGTGTGACATTCTTGTAAATACACCTCAGGGCTCTTTATTCAATCGCAAAGCAAATATCATAACTGACGGTGCTGATAAGTTCTCCTGCTTTTATAATTAAAAAGTAACGTAAATAATATTATTCAAAATATTGCCGTGGTGTTATGAAGACTTATTATGAAATGATTCCGAAAAGTTATGATGAGATAGGAGT
>CAJUBL010000065.1 GCA_910584665.1 uncultured Muribaculaceae bacterium
TTTGCGCAATTTACACTTTTGGGTGCGGCAATTACTTTTGTGATTGCGATGCAAATGTAATATGATATTATACAATTAACAATATTACACCACAATTATTAACAACTTTTAATTATATGATATTATCTGAGCGAATTGCGGCAATAGTTCAATATTCAAAATTTAGTATACCCAAATTTGCTGAATATGTTGGCTTTAAAACCCCTCAAACTGTGCGGGAACTATTAAAGGGCAACACAAGATCGCTATCGGATGCGGTGCAATATAAAATTACATCAGCATACCCCGAAATCAACAAATTGTGGCTCCTCACCGGCGAGGGCGAGATGCTGAAAGATCAGACCTGTACCACGTCTGATACCAATACATCGGCAAATAACGAGATCGCAATCCTTAAAGAAAGAATCAGGGCCCTGGAAAGCATCTTAAGCGAAAAAGAACGCACGATACAGATACTACTGAAAAGCAGAGAGCTTTGAATGTCATTGGCTTAGTCATATTGTATTGTTATTTATCCAATTATTGTTTATATTTGCGCAATTTACACTTTTGGGTGCGGCAATTACTTTTGTGATTGCGATGCAAAGATATATCATATGATATAACAGCGCAAATTTGTTAACCAACTTTAATATATCAAATGAAATGAGTACCGATCTTATTAACCGAATTCGATCCCTAATGAGCTACTATGGTTTGACTCAACTGGAAATGGCAAAGAAAATCGGCGTTAGACAACCTAATCTATCTGCTATTCTTAAGGGAGAAAGAACCTGTGGAGAGGGAGTATTAAATAAAATCCTATTATCATTTGATATTAACAAAGCATGGTTGCTCACCGGAGAGGGTGATATGCTGAAAAGCAATCAGAGCCACACATCTACTGATGCCAACGAGATCGCAATCCTCAAAGAAAAGATCAGGGCCCTGGAAAGCATCTTAAGCGAAAAAGAACGCACGATACAGATCCTCCTGAAAAGCAGAGAGCTTTGAATGTCATCGGTTTTGTCATATATTGTTTTTGTTGGTTACTCAATCACTTTTGTGCGTTAGTCAATGTTAAAAGTGGGCAACTGTTATGCATATTTTCAAAATCATTGTTATCTTTGCATCGACAGTTTTAGTAAGGTTCAGAGTTTCCCTCCGTACCTTTCAGTTTTCCCCTCCTTGCAAAAGGAACTTAGCTCGGTATTCCTACTGCCGGGCTTTTTTTCTCCCGTGTAGGAAACGGGAGAGCCATGCGGTAGTTAATCCGTAGAAAGGAGGTAATTATGAATCTTACCAAAACTGTTGATGGCAAACTTTATAAGCTTGTTTTTGTCCGCTATATCCGGAAAAATGGCAGAGTCATCTATCCGAGAAAAGGCAAACTATTTTGCTTCTGGGTAGCGGCTTAACCACTTTTAAGGCGCGCCGAGGAGAGTGAGTAGGACGCTCTCTTTTTTTTTGTTTGAATGTCATCGGTTTGGTCATATATTTTTTGTTTGATTTTATTTCGATATCTTTGTTCCAACCATTTTAGTAATGGTGCATATTTCACCTCCGGGCCCGGTAAGTAGGATTGCCGGGCTTTTTTATGCATTTAATCGGATATCTCATCAAGAGTCTCAGTGGTCACATACCATTCGTACCGGCAGTTATCCAGTTGCTCATCGGAGAGCGAGCAACAATGTCTGACTGCGTAAAAATAGAGAGCCTCGGTACTTGTACCATCTTCATTCTCGATGAACCCGAAAGAGCGGTCACGTGTCTTAAAACCGAGTTTCTTAATCTCACTCCAGATTGTCAGTAATGCCGGACGGTGTCCGCCCCAAATGGGTGCACTGATTTCTTTTCCGTTGATTGATGTCGTCTTAGTCATATTGTTTTGTTATTTATCCAATTATTGTTTATATTTGCACACTTGGCTCCGCCGTGTGGGGCAATTGCTTTTGTGATTGCGATGCAAAGTAAATCAAAAAGGTTGACTTTGCAAATCATAATGGTTTATTTTTAATCTTTATTAACACTAATGAATAAGGTCGATCTTTCGCTTCTTAAAGAATACATGAATCGCAAAGGTCTTACTCAGACTGATGTAGCACAACGTTTAGGAGTTACAAAACAATATATTAACTCTCTTCTTTCAGGAATGCGCCCTTTTGGAAAAAAGCAAGCTAAATTATGGGAAGATAATTTTGGTATCTCCTGTTCATGGTTACTAACCGGAGAGGGTGATATGCTGAAAAGCAATCAGAGCCACACATCTACTGATGCCAACGAGATCGCAATCCTCAAAGAAAAGATCAGGGCCCTGGAAAGCATCTTAAGCGAAAAAGAACGCACGATACAGATCCTCCTGAAAAGCAGAGAGCTTTGAATGTCATCGGTTTTGTCATTTTTATTTTGTTTTGCATGTTAGTCAACTATTTTATATATTTGTGCAATTTACACCTTTGGGTGCGCCAATTACTTTTGTGATTGCGATGCAAAGATAATAGTAACATTTGTTACTAACAAGAAATATAGTAACAAATGTTACTATTAAATATTTTTTAACTTTAAAGCGCTTAGTTATGGCATCTGAGAGATTAAATAAGGCAATAGAATATCTAAAAAGCAATGGATTGATTCACAAGCAACAAGACATTGCTGATGCTTTAGGTATGGCAAAATCGCACTTATCTAATGCGCTAAAAGGGGGAAATTATTTTACTGAAGGCTTTTTAAAAAGATTTGCAAAGGCTTATGAAGATTATATTGAAGAGAACTGGTTGTTAACCGGTGAAGGCAAAATGGAAAAGATAAATCCTAAAAGCCAACGTATGCATATCCCGTCAGACAAAGCCATGGTATCAGCTGGTTTCATGGGAGCTTCAATAAATTCCGTATCCGAGTATGAGTGTGATTTGTGTCCGGTTATATCCGCTTTTCCTTGGTATGACTTCACCATTGAAGTAAATGGAGACTCCATGGCCCCCACGTTACTTAATGGTGATGTGATAGCCGGTGAATGGCTTAGACGTGGTGATATTATCGATTCCAATAAAATATATATCCTTGATACAAATGACGGCGCGGTCGTGAAACGTATTAAACAGACTAACGAAGGCCTACTGTGTCACAGTGACAATCCAACATACTTAGACTTTATTGTCGACAAAAATATACCCATGCGCATAGCGCGAGTGGTTGGCATGATTCGAAAATTTTAAATAATATCAAGATCGGAATTTTTTGGCCGAGCGCATTCAAAAATGTGAGGCCAAGATTAACGAAGCTATATCAACAAAAAACCATTTATATATATACCACATGTCCAGTTCCTTCGAAGATCAGTTTAACTCCATCGAGACGCCCTCGTTCAAAGAGGTTGTAATTTCCCCTGACAAAAACATGGAAGAGGAATTAATCGAACAATTCAAAGCTAACTACAAACCTATAGGGGCTTCACACACATCATCCTGGGCTTGTGAGGACATATTCTTTGACGACGGCCTATATGTAGGAGTGATTCAAATTTCACCACGTAAAGACAATGAGCGGGTCGATCGACTTGAATTTGTATCACTTGATGAGCAAATCAAAACACGAATAAAGAATCAAAACGGATTTAAGAAAATCGGAGCAAGTGCAGGGACTCACGCCATTCTCGAAGTCAATGATGGATACGCGAGCGCACATATTTTTTCGGGCCCATCAAGCCTATTATCAGTAGCGAATTGCCTCTAATATTCGACCGGTACTATTCTATACAAAAAAGCACAAAAACCAGAAAAAGATTAGAGAAAATCTTCAACAATCTACCTATACGCATCGTTGATGATATAGAAGACAACCGCATAATGCAGGATCGCGACCATTCAGTCAAAATGGAGGCAACACTCAACCCAAAAACAAATAACCCCTTTTACACATTGGGTTACATCCAATCAGAACCAACTAACAGTGCTGACTCTAAAGCAGTGGCCATATATGACAATACTCGCAACAAAGTCGGTTACCTATACAAAAGTGAACAGACCGAGTATTATAGCATTTGCAATTCAACGGACGCATACCCTTGCGTCATATTGGCTTTCAAACCCAAAAACACCGGTCGGGTGTGGGTGTTTCCGAGGCTTCAACGATCCATTATCGGCATTGATAGTTTATTGACATGGTGTCGGGGCATAGGTGATGAAGATCTATCAGAGCCAAAATCAACCAATCACGGAGAAATAGAAATAAAAGTAGATGGTTCATTTATTGACGACCTCATAGCCTCAAAAGTTGCAGCTTTAAATACCAAAGGTGGGATAAGCTCCGCACCTAAGGCCAACGCCAATCAACCAAACACCAAAACTGAAGATGGATGTTTAGGCTATGTAATTATCGGAGCGATCATTGTCTTCTTGTGGTATATATTCTTTAAATAAACACATAACCCCTAAAACCAAATATCATGTTACTACTTTATTCATCCTACGACATCGACCCGGCAGTCGCAGAGGTATCGTCATCTGTTGACACCGTGACAATAATCATCTCCATTATAATGGTTGCGGCAGGCGCACTCCAAATCATTCTGTTCTTTAAATTATGGCAGATGACCGACGATGTAACCAAGATCAAAAAGCAACTGGAGGAGCAAAAAGCAACAGTCGGCAAGGAAGACATAATCGCCGCCACGATCACCGGAGACATTGACACCGCCTACAAGCGGATCGTAGACGATACAGTCACCCAGCTCATAGATGCGCGTAAGCAATATAAGTACCAACAGGCCTTATTCAAAGAATATAACCAGGCTGAAAACAAAAACATGATGGAAGAAGCCCACGGTCAAGGCGTAAAGATCATAGACCGAGCCTCCCGGAAATGTGCGGCCCTGGATCGGGAACTTCCCGCACAGCTCAAATCCTTTGACACCTATCTGGACTACACCAACGACCTCATTCAAAAATACCTGAAGGGCGAAGAATAAAACATATTCACATCCCATAAAAAGAATCCCGCCGGCCACGGTCAGCCGACGGGATTTTTAGCACGAGATAATTGATTGAGTTTGTGGATATTTGAAAAAATTTATATCTTTGCCTTAAATGAATACAAAAGATTATCAAATAATATCCTTAGGAGAACGTAGCTTCCTGGTAGTAATTCTTTCATTAGAAATGACGGAGTACTACTGGGATGACCTCCAGTCGGCATTGGCAAAATACGACATTGCCAATGCTGAGGTATATTTTGATTTTCTATACCGCAACGGGTTAAAAAATAGATTCTTTAAGACGAGACTTGATGGTGTCAAGCTATTGAGCAACTCATTGCGGAAATGCGAAGCCCCAAAAGAATGTGTCAGAGCTTCCGATACCTTTTTCAATCTTAACAAAGACAAGATTGAACACAGTGTGCTGACCACCATCCAAAAGACTTTCTTTAGAAAAAAGTTAGAGTTGGCTAATATTACCTGCTGATATCACTCCAGGTCCGGCACCGGCAGGCTGTTGATCGCGGCCTCCTTGAGACTGTCGATGACTCTGGTGTACTTCTCGGTCTCTCTTATACTGCTGTGCCCTAACAGACTCGCCACCGTCTTGATATTGGCGCCGTTGTTGAGAATATTCACAGCGAACGAGTGGCGGGCACAATGCCACGTTATGTGCTTCTTTATGCCGGCTTTCTCGGTCCAGTGCCTGAGTGCTTTCAGACACATCGTGTGCGACGGTAACGGAAAGATCAGAGCCTGCCGGTCTCCGTCTCCGATCAGCTTCAGCAAAGCATCATTGAGCGGGATCACGACACCGCTGGATGCACTGTGCCCTTTCGTCTTGGACTGCTCGAACCTCAGCAACCGGTTGGAGTAATCGACATTGCCGTATGTCAAGTCTTTAACATCACACCATCGCAGACCGCAATAAAGACAGAAGATGAACGCCCTGCGCACATCCGGATTCTCGCCCCTGCAGTGAGTAGCGATCAACATCTTTATCTCGTCCATGTTCAGGATATCTTTCCTGAGCGTATTGTAATCGACCCGTATCGTAATACCGGTAGTCGGATTCTTCAGGATCACATCGTTTTCGACAGCATTCTTTATTATCTTCTTGAACCTGCGGTAAACCGTCGAGGGGCCCTCCCCCACAAAGCGATCCGTCAGATACTCGGTAAAAGCCCGGATCATATCCTTCGAAATCTGGGCCGGCCGGAGTTTGACTGCATACCTCCCATACACAGGTGACGACGCAAGGAAATCACCGAAACAACGGCACGCCCGCCTTATCTCGCGGATATCAGCCTTTGTATACCTGTCGGCATACATCTTCATCCAGTCCAGGAAATTGATATCACGCGAGTTTCTCAGCCGGTAACCCTCCGCCATCTCGAGCACCTCCTGACTCTTCTCAAACCTCAGCCGCCTGGCTATATCCAGCGTTTCCTTGTTCTGCTTGCGCTCAGCTGACGTACGTGGCGCACGCCATATATACAGTCCCAGCGGCTCAGTCTTGCGTTCGTTCCTCGAGTATTCACGACCGGTTCTGCTAACAGCCTGAACCTTGCCGAAATAATACTCCAGATACAGACTGTCACGCCCGTCAGACAGCGCACGCCCCATGAGCTTCGGATTATCGCCCGTGTTTCCCTCGATCAGATAAGTATTGTCAGCACGGTAATTGGTTTCTTTCATAGCATCTGTTTTCTTATATTTTCACTCGTTTGCAAAGGTAAAAAAAGCATCCGATTCACAAAGCACAAAAAAAGCACTTTTGCTGAAAACAGGGGAATTTTAACGAAAAACAGAAAAAGCTGAAAATCGTCAAATGACTGATTCTCAGCTTTTCACTTTCCATTGCTTTCATCTGTCACCCTCCGGAAAAGGGCCGCAGTACCCCCGTCGGGGACAGGGTGTACTCCGGTCACGCCGATGGTATTCTCGTCAACTACGGCTGTGATTGCGGTGGCGGCATAGGCTCCGTTGGCCGAGCATGACTTTATATCGGCCTGAATGCCGGCTCCGCCGCTTGGATCGCTCCCGGCGATTGCCAGAACGCGGGGATAGGAGGATCTGATCATATCGGCCATGTTTCCTGACGGTAAGCACTGTCCCAGAACATCCATTCGAGCTTGGTGCATAGCACGAACATGCGGGTCATCTCATCACGTACAGCCTCTGTCGCCTGTTGAGCCAGATCGTCACATGCGTCGATGGCGCGTTGATTGCCGGTAGTGAATGCGGGGTCGCCATAGGTCTGGATCCACTGGCGGTAAGGATTGTCGGTGATGTCGCCGGCGTGTTGCAGTATATGCTGCCCTACGGCCCGATAGACCCGGAAACAGGGAAGAATGGCGGCGGCTTCGACAGCTATGGAGCGAGATGCCATTGAGGCGAGTGTAGATGTGTACAGCAGGCATGTGGGGGTCATAACGGTTGCCTCGGGTATATCCTTGAGATAGCCCTGATGCATGTATTTCTCGACATCGACACCGTCGCGGGCAAATGATAGGAATGCTTCGGTCAGGTCGTTAGTGTCGGCGCGTGATGCTATGTGTGCGAGAACACGGGAGTAGGCGCGTATGTACAGTTCGTCCTGCTGCAGATAGAAAATGAATTTCTCATAGGGCAGGGATCCGTCGATTATTCCTCTGATGAAAGGATGTTGTGTTATTTTCTCATAATAAGGAGCGGCGGCTTTCCAGGCTGTGTCGCTCCATCTGGTGGTTGATGTCATAATCTGAAGATTTGTGTCTGCATGGTTAGTAAGTTGATTGTCAGCAGGCGTCCGGCAAGAGCCGGCTCCATGCCTGTCAGTATCTTGAAGGCCTCGGCGGCTTGTATGGAGCCTATGATGCCCGGAGCGGGACCTATCACGCCGCCTGTTGCGGCCGGCTGTGATGTCAGAGAGGCCCGTTGTCCGGTGCCGTCGTATAGAGAGGAAAGGTCGGGTCCGTCATTGTAGTTCATTACAGCGACCTGACCGTTGAACTCAGATATGGCACCCATGATCCATGGGCGTCTGAGGATAGCGCAGGTGTCGTTGATGAGAAAACGTGTGGCGAAATTGTCAGTGCAGTCAATGATAAGATCATAGAGGCCGATTATCTCTACCGCATTGTCGGATGTGATGCCGTCAGGATATATGATGAATGAAGTTTCTGATGAGAGAGCGGAGAGACGGCTGAGAGCTGCCTGTACTTTTGGCTTTCCTATATCTGCCTCGCCGTATAGTGTCTGGCGGTGAAGATTGTGCAGGTTCACATGATCCGGATCGGCGAGTCCTATGCATCCTATACCTGCACCGGTAAGGTACGTGGAGACGGGGCATCCGAGTCCCCCGAGCCCGATAATAAGTACAGAGGATTCCTGTAGTCGTCTCTGCCCCCTGATGCCTACATCGGGAAGCATTGTCTGACGCGCGTATCGTCTGAAAGAATTTTCCATTGTCGGCAATCGGTTAGAATATCCTGTCCCAGTCTTTCCATACAGGCTCGGCTCCGCGGGCTCTTATCGCATCTGCGACTTCGGCCGGGGTCCGTCCGTCGCATACAGTAAACTGCTCGAGGCTTTGCGGGTAGGTACGGTAGCCTCCCGGATCGGTTCTGGACCCGGCACTGAGTGAGGTTGCTCCGAGAGTGCATATGTTGTCGCGGAAGTGGGGTAGCTCGCGTGTGCTTACCGATATATCGACATCATGATCGAATATCCTGAATGCGAAAGTAAGTTGAGCGAGTTCACGGTCGGTCATGATCACGTCAGGCTGGTAACCGCCGGCTGCCGGACGCATGCGCGGAAAGTTTACACTGTATCGTGTCTGCCAGTAGTGACGTCTGAGATACAGCAGGTGGCGGGCCATCATTGTGACGTCTGTGCGCCATTCTTCAAGTCCGATCAGAACTCCCATGCCGATTTTATGAACATTTGCCTGTCCCATGCGGTCAAAGCCGTTTACACGCCATTCGAAGTCGGATTTCATTCCTGCCGGATGATACAGTTTGTATCGGTCGCGGTTATATGTTTCCTGAAAGCATACGACACCATACAGGCCGTCATGTGTCAGGGTGGTGTATCCGTCGGTGTCGAGCGGCATTACTTCGATCGATATGTTTGTGAAGTGTCGGCGGCACACCCTGACGGCCTCGCGCAGGTATTCGACACCGGCCGCCCGCGGATTCTCGCCGGTGACAAGAAGCAGGTTGTCGAATGGTCCGAGTTCCTTGATCGCAAGGCATTCCTGTTCGATCTGCTCAGGTGTCAGTATCACGCGGGCGAAATCATTATGCCGGTTGAATCCGCAGTATACACACGAGTTTGTACAGGAGTTCGTGATATACATGGGTATGTACATCGAGACGGTTTTCCCGAACCGTTCCTGTGTCAGTGAGCGTGACCTGGCGGCCATCTGTTCTATGAACGGAGCTGCGGCCGGCGATATAAGGGCCATGAAGTCACCGACAGTGGGATTGGGGCTGCTGAGGGCATGCAGTACATCCGCTTCTGTCCTGGACATTATGGTGTGGGTCGTTTCATCCCACGACCATTGTGATAGAACGTCATAGAACATGGTCAGTCAAGGAATGATGTCAGAGGGCTTGTCGCCGAGGCTTTTGTCCCGACGGTGCCGAGACCGGCGAGATATGCTTTACGGCCTGCATCTGTGGCCATCGCGAACGATCGTGCCATTTCTACGGGAGATCCGGCTACGGCAATAGCAGTATTGACGAGTACTGCATCGGCGCCCATCTCCATGGCTGCGGCAGCGTGAGACGGAGCTCCGAGGCCTGCATCAATGACTACAGGCACATTGCTCTCGCTGATGATTATCTCGAGCAGGTCACGTGTGACGAGGCCTTTGTTTGTACCTATAGGTGCGCCCAGTGGCATTACAGCCGCTGTGCCTGCATCCTCAAGGCGTTTGCATAGTACCGGGTCGGCCTGGATATAAGGGAGAACTATGAATCCCATTCCGGCCAGTGCCTCGGTTGCTTTCAGGGTTTCGACCGGGTCCGGAAGAAGGTACTTGGGGTCCGGGTGAATCTCGAGTTTTATGAAGTCGGTTCCGAAAGCCTCGCGGGCCAGCTGTGCGGCAAGAACGGCTTCATCGGCATTGCGCACACCCGACGTATTGGGCAGTAGCTGAATGTTATCGGCTTTTATATGTGACAGCATGTCGTCATGGGGATTTTCCATGTCGATGCGCTTCATGGCTACGGTGACCATCTGTGACCCTGAGGCGGCTATGGCCTGGCTCATGATGGTGTTGGAACTGAACTTGCCGGTTCCGACAAACAGGCGACTGGTGAATTCACGGCCGCCGATAATAAGATTGTCCATAAATATTATTTTTGTGAGATACAGTCTAAGATGTGACGTGTTGCCCCTACCGGGTCGGGAGCGTTAAGTATTGCTCCGGATATCGCTATTCCGTCCGGACCCGCGTTCAGGATGCCGTGTATGTCTCTGCCGGTGATTCCACCTATGGCTACGATGGGTATGTCGACTCCATGGCGGCGTGCTGTCGTGATCTCATGGCGGTATCCCTCTATTCCGAGTACGGGACTGAGTTTCTTTTTGGTGGTGGTGAATCGGAACGGCCCGAGTCCTATATAGTCGGCGCCGGCGCGCCATGCCGAGATCATGTCGCCGGCACAGTTGGCGGTAGCTCCTATTATCTTGTCAGGAATAATGCGGCGTGCCTGATCCACCGGCATGTCGTTGAGTCCGAGGTGAACACCATTGGCATCGCTGTCCCGTACCGCCTCTACATCATCATCAATGATAAGGGTGGCACCGTATGGCGCGACAATCCCGGCGGCTTGTCGGGCCATTGCCTTGATGATAGCCGGGTCTGTATCCTTGAGGCGCAGCTGACACCATCGGCATCCGCCTTCCAGAGCAAGGGCAATGCCGTGTAACGGGCCGGTGATGCGGTCATTGGTGTGTGAAATGAATTGCAACGCAAATTCGTCGCCTATAGGCCGGGGCCATGCCGCGCCGAGCATTGCCGCACCGCCGAACCCCAGGTCCCTGACAACAGGCAGGTTGCGTGATGTCACACCTCCGAGGGCTATGACACGGCCGCCGATAAGTCCGTCACGTGCGGCTTGCCGAAGGGTACCGGCGGTGAATGCCGCGTTGTAACCCGGTTTGGAGATGCTGTCAAAGATCGGGCTGAGAAAAGTGTAGTCGGTCTGTGTGTCTGTTTCGCGTAACTCGTCGATGGAGTGGACCGACCGGCTCAGTATCCCGGTGAAGCCAGACGGAGCTGAGGGAGTGCGTCCTGTGAGGTGCACGCCTAT
The DNA here is from genome assembly GCA_910584665.1 of uncultured Muribaculaceae bacterium. GTDB lineage: Bacteria > Bacteroidota > Bacteroidia > Bacteroidales > Muribaculaceae > JAAVFS01. The sequence goes on from CAJUBL010000065.1 coordinate 11,257, forward strand.
GCCGTGATATCGTCCGACGGTCTGCGTGGTGGCGTTATGTACGCTTATCGAGCGGTAGTAACGCGGATCGATGATGTCGAGCAGTGAATGGGCTTGTGAGATGTGTGGTTTGCGTATATGGATACGGTCAAACCGGTGTGTGTCGAGCGCACGCATTATTAACGTAGCTTCGCGACATGGGTCATCCATGCCGGCGCGGGTAATCGCAATGAGAATAAACATGACCTTATCCTCCGCAGATGGCCGATATGACTGTCACCGAATCACCTTCGGCAAGCCGGGTCGATGCCCAGTCATCGCGTCTGATGACACGGTTGTTAAGTGCGATTGCGATGCCCGTCTGAGGTACACCGACTGACGCCATGAGCTCATGGAGCGTGGGTTGTGTCGAGTTGCCAAACTCGACAGTCTTGCTGTTAAGTGTTATTTTCATATTAAAATCCTTACGGCGGTATTAACCGCTTCAAGTTCATCGGGTGTGATCTCAGCCTCCCGAGCGGAAGCACCCCGTTATCTGAGGACAAAGATAAGGAAAGCCGGCAGTAAAAGCAAGTGGAATTTGTGTATTTACCAATTTTTCAGAAAATGGAATAGCTGTCGGATTACAATAAAATCCATGTTTTGGAGAACGGATAAAATGGAATTTTAATCCGGCTCCCCCCGGTTATCGGCAGTCGGTGCGTACGAAGTGATGGTGTGCTGTACACTCGTGCAGGGTGTTGTCGATGATGAGGTGTCGCGATGCCATCTGGGCGATGGTTGTCATCTCATGTGACACGAGCAGGATGGTGGTGTGCGGGGCGAGCGATTCGAGTATTCTGTAGGTGTGTTGTTCGAAGTTCTTGTCAAGGTAGCTCAGAGGCTCGTCGAGTACCAGTATGTCGGGACGTGATATGATGGCGCGCCCCAGAAGTGCCCTTTGCAGCTGGCCTCCTGATAACGATCCTATGGCTGAGTCGGCGTGAGACTGCAGTTCGACTGTCCCGAGCGTCTCGTCTACGAGACGGGCATGATGGCCAAGCCTGGATCCGTATGGCCCCGACAGTCCTGAGGCTATGACTTCGCTGACGGTGATCGGGAAGCGGGAGTCAATCATGTTTTTCTGTGGCAGGTAGCCTATGTGCAGGCGGTCTGTGCGGTTGCTGTGGCTGTCAAGGTATGTGACGGTGCCGGTGGTGGGTTTCAGCAGACGCAGGATTATGCGGAGAAGAGTCGACTTGCCTCCGCCGTTAGGTCCTGTAATGGCAAGGAAGTCATGTTGGCGTATGTCCAGTGATATTCCGGAAAGCACACAGCGGTTATCCCAGTGCATTGATATATCACGCAACGATATGATCACAGGATTGTCAGCGGGGGTCAAGTGCATCGGTGATTATATTGATTTGTGATATCCAGTCGTGATCGAGAGGACTGATTGTTATGACGCGTGCTCCGGTCTCGCGGCTTAATGTCTCGGCTTGCCGGGGATCGAAGTCTGACTGTACAAACAGTATGGGAGCACCGGAGCTCTGAGCCCGGTCTATGATGGAACGCAGTCCCTGGACGGTTGTCTCGCGTCCCTCCATGCCTACACTTATCTGCTCAAGACCATAGTCGCGGGCGAAGTAACTTAGAGATGGGTGCCATATCATGAATGTTCTGGATTGCAGTTGTTCGAAGCGGCTGGCGATAGCTGAGTCGAGCGAGTCAAGCTGCGAGTCAAGCCGTGAGGCTCTGTTGCGGTAATAGGTCTCGTTGTCTGGATCGACAGAGATGAGTGCCGACAGCATGTTGCCGGCTATGATACGGGCGTTGCGTACTGATGTCCATGTGTGCGGATCGGCAGTTTCATGAGCGTGGTCATGGTGGTGATGCCCGGCATGGTCGTGTGTGCCGTATATGGGTTTTATGCCGCGGGAAGTGTCCGATATCGTGAGTCCGGGCGTATTTTCGCGCAGGCGTTCAGCGAGCTGACGTTCAAATCCCAGATTGCCTGAAAGCAGAAGCAGAGAGCTTTCGGCGGCCAGTTTCATGTTGTTTATTCCCGGTTCGAAGGTTTCGGGATTGGCACCGGTATCAAGGAGTGTGTTGATACGGATGCTGTCGCCTGCTATGGCTTCGAGTATCCAGGCCTGCGGAGCTATGCTTACGGTGACTGTCGGCCTGTCGTTGTTTTCATTGCTGTAGCCGCTGTGCCGCCGGCAGGAGACCGGCAGGACGGTCAGTAATATTAATGTCAGAGTCTGTAGTTTCATCACTGCAAAGGTACGCGTTTTCAATGTCATGGCCAAAAAGATTATAAATGAAAGATGCCGGATCACGGTGCCGATGCTTTTACTGTACGGAAGTAAAAAATAAAGCACGGAGCCCTCTGTGTTGAGGTGCTTCGTGCTTTATATGGCAAATTGTTGGCGGATCAGTACATGGGGTCCCAAGGTGGAAGCAGTATTGTCTTCTGTCCGGTGAGTTCCAACGTCTTGGCCGGTATGTATTTTTTGTTTATCACGAGCCGGAACAGATATTCGTCCATCCACTCGTCGGTGATTATAAGGTGGCCGTTGTTGGGTCCGTCACCCCAGCTGTTCTCGACCAGCCATTTCACCGGCTTGCCTGTTTCGGGATCGATGTCGACGGCAACGAGGGTCATGGCATGGCTCGATCCGCTGGCCCCGGTAAGTATGCGCTGACGTTTGTCCATTCCGAATGTGGTGCCTAAGAGAGCACCGTAGTCATAGTTGTTTACATCGAGAGTGCCGAGCGTGCGGTCCTGGAATTTGCCTACGTCACAGCTCATGTACATCATTGCCGAGTCCTTGATCGACTCTATGGCCATCGCCTTGATCTCCTCCATAGGCAGATTGAGGTATGTCCAGTTCTGTCCGTCATAAGTGTGACGGTATAGATCGATCTCGTACATCCTGTGGTATGGGCGTGTAGGGTCGTTCATCAGCATCACATAGTCGCTGTGAAGGTCGTTACCTATGATCTCGTTGTAGAACTCGATGGGTGTGTATTCCTTGACCGACTCGATATTGCCGGAGAGGTCGCGGCGTGTGTAGCTGAACCTTGATGGCGGAGTACCGTAGTTGAGGGCGAGCATGCGGTACGTCTCGGCAAGCATCGCTTCCTTGCGGGCGGTTACTTCCTTGGTTTTCGCTCCGCCGGATATCATATCCCGCAGCTCGAGTCCCCATTCTTTGAGTTTGAGTCCTAAAAGACGCGAGAATGTCGCGGTATTGTTTGACGAATAGGTTTCGGGCATTGCGTAGTCCGGTACCACACCGTATTTCGAGATTATATCGCTGACTCCGGTGTACTGTCCGCCGTCCCCCAGAGCGTTTTTGAACAGCCACTGTACACGACGGTCGTTGACATCATCGTCTGCGGTGTCGATCATGGATTGCAGGAAGAGATTGCTTTTTTCCAGCTGGTCGTAGAAGAAATTGTATACCTGTGAGAGTTTGAGACGGTTGATGTCGTCATTGTTGCGTATGGCCTGTGAGCGGAGTACGTTGAGTCCTGTGAAAAGCCAGCAACGACCGGAGCGTTTCTGATCCGTGATTCCGACCGAAGGTACACGATACGTGAAGTGATCGTCAAAATTTGCACGGTTGTCGGCCGATGCCGCCAGTGTTTTGATGTCGGCCGTGTTGAGGGCGTTGTGGATGGCGCGGTCGGCCTGGGTAGGGGTGTACGATTCTCTGAGCCGGGACAGCATTTCGCTTGAGATACCGCCGGTTGACCGGGCCACCGATATAAGGGCTACCGATAATCCGGTGCAGATCATTATGGATCGGATGTTCATGACGTAAAAAGGTGAAAAAGTTAATAGCGTTGTAAAGATACAATTAAATTCTGTAATCCACAACCGTGGTATCTTTCTGCCTGTTTTACGCCTGCCTGTTGAGATCAGGCTGTTTATTACTATTTCCGACGACTTGTCCCGTTTTTGGGACTAATTGTAAAAAGGTAGGCTGAAAAGAGGTTCAACCACCACTGGCATAGAG
>CAJUBL010000066.1 GCA_910584665.1 uncultured Muribaculaceae bacterium
TCCCTCAAAAGCGAGTGCAAAGGTACACCCTTTTTCATTCCCCTCCAAATTTTTCTAAAACTTTTTTCAACAAAATATTTTTATTTTCTGCAAATAGCCTATATTTAAGCACGTTACACAAGTGTTAAAAACACACTTATTTATAGTTCATAATACCGGTAAGTTCAGAACATGATCAAGAATTGACACTGCATCCTCTACACGTACAACATCCGAGACTACAAAACTGCGTTTTCCACCCTTGTCACGTATTGCCACACGACGCGGATTTTCCTGAAGAAATCTTAACAAACGTCCGAACATGGGGGATTGATAGTATGCTTTGTTCGATTCATCGACAAAATACATATACATACGTCCCTGTTTGAGCATTATCTTCTCTATACCGAGACTGCGGGCCATACGGCGCAACCGAGGAATACGCAACAGTTCGGCCGTAACGTCAGGTATACCACCAAAGCGGTCTATGAGCCGATCCCTGAAAGCCAGAAGATCCGTCTCACGTTCGATATTATCAAGTTCCTGATAGAGCGCTATGCGTTCGCTCTCGTTCGGAACATATGATGCCGGGAGCAATAGCTCCATATCGCTCTCAATAACACAATCAGCCACATACTCGGCCTCAGCCTCACCTCCGGTTGTTGCCGACCCACTCGCGGTAAGCACATCCGCAAACTCCTCGTTACGCAGTTCAGTGACAGCCTCCTTGAGTATACGCTGATAGGCCTCATAGCCCAGATCGGCAATAAAGCCGCTCTGCTCGGCACCCAACAGATTCCCTGCGCCACGGATATCAAGATCCTGCATAGCAATATGTATACCACTGCCCAGATCACTGAAACTCTCTATAGCCTGAAGACGTCTACGCGCGACAGGCGTCATAGGCACCCCCGGCGGCACCATAAGATAACAGAATGCCTTACGCGACGAACGCCCCACACGCCCCCGCAGCTGATGCAGCTCGCTTAACCCGAAACAATGGGCGTTATTTACTATAATAGTATTGACATTAGGCATATCTATACCACTCTCGATAATAGTAGTGGCAAGCAACACGTCAAAGTCATGATTGGCAAAGTCAATAATAGCCTGCTCAAGACGCTCGGGCGGCATCTGTCCATGAGCAACAAGCGTTCTCGCATCAGGAACGACACGCCTGACCATTGCCTCGAGATCATAGAGCTGCTCGATACGGTTATTAATAATAAACACCTGACCATTGCGGGACATCTCGAAATTGACTGCCTCGGCGAGAATATCGTCAGAGAGTGTATTGACCGACGTGAGGATAGGATAGCGGTTGGCCGGCGGAGTGGTGATAGCCGACAGATCCCTCGCACCCATCAGCGAGAACTGCAGCGTGCGTGGTATCGGAGTAGCACTCATGGTCAGCGTATCGACATTGACCTTAAGCTGCTTCAGTCGTTCCTTTACAGCTACTCCGAACTTCTGCTCCTCATCGACAATAAGCAGTCCGAGGTCCTTAAACCTGACATCCTTTCCGATGATGCGGTGAGTACCTATCAGAATATCTATATCGCCAGATTCAAGACGTGAGAGTATATCACGCACCTGTCTGGCAGTGCGGGCACGGGAAAGATACTCGATCCTGACCGGAAAATCCTTGAGACGCTCCCTGAATGTATTGTAATGCTGATAAGCCAAGACCGTCGTGGGCACAAGCACGGCAACCTGTTTGGAATCGGTCGCAGCCTTAAATGCCGCACGTATAGCCACTTCGGTCTTACCGAACCCCACATCACCACACACCAGACGGTCCATAGGCCGGGGCGACTCCATATCGGCCTTTACCGCCTGGGTAGCCGTAAGCTGGTCAGGGGTATCCTCATAAACGAACGAAGCCTCCAGCTCATGCTGCAGATATGAATCAGGCGAAAACCTATAGCCCTGCTCATCCTTGCGGGCCGCATACAGACGTATAAGATCCCGCGCGATATCCTTGAGACGCGCCTTGGTTTTTTCCTTGACACGAGCCCAGGCCCCGGATCCTATTTTATTAATCTTCGGTTCCACTCCCTCCTTTCCACGATACTTGGAGAGTTTATGGAGAGCATGTATGGAAACGAAGATGATGTCATTATTCTTATATATGAGCTTGATCATCTCCTGATGACGGCCATTGACATCCGTACGCACCAGTCCGCCGAACTTACCTACCCCATGGTCTATATGCACTATATAATCGCCAGGCTCGATCGCCTGCAATTCCTTAAGCGACAAGGCCAGTTTGCCCGAACGGGCACGATCGCTCCTGAGGCTATACTTATGAAACCTGTCAAAAATCTGATGGTCAGTAAAGACACAACGCCTGGTCACATGGTCTACAAAACCCTCGTGAAGCGTACCCGATACAGGCTCGAACGGCAGATTATCACCACGATCTGCAAATATGTCACGCAGACGATCGATCTGTCTGGAACTGTCGCTCAATATATATATAACATAGCCATCAGCTATAAATGTCCTGAACGAGTCGGCTATCAGGTCAAAATTCTTATGATATATCCCTTGGGGCGAACACTTCATATCAATGGCATCCGTCCCCTCAGGAACGTTGCCGGCCGCCGTAAAATACAGGCGACGGAACCCCTGCAGAGCCGAGGCGAAAAGCCCGGCGTCAACAATCGAAGCCATCGCATCCTTATCGCCGTCACCCGCAATAGCTGCACTCTGCGAGAAACCTTCAGCAGCTATGGCCCTGATACGTTCCACCGTAAAACGCTCATCACGCATAGCTATAAGCGATGACGACGGAATAAACTCCAGAAGAGACGCCCCATCAGACATACCACGCGGCTGAACATCGGCCGCAACGGTAACTTCATCCACCCTCCGGTCACTGAGCTGAGTCTCTATATTGAACGTACGTATCGATTCAACCTCATCTCCAAAGAAATCAACGCGATACGGCCATTCGAAAGCATATCCGAATATATCAAGAATCGAGCCTCGCATAGCCCACTGCCCCGGTTCGTAGACATAGTCGACCTGCACGAAACCATTGTCACGAAGCCAGTGCTGCAGCTCTACAAGATCACAACGGCTACCCGATCTTATAGTCATCGTATGACTGTCGATCCGATCTCTTGACGCCACCTGCTCGGCAAGCGCTTCAGGATAGGTCACAACAAACCTCACACGCCTGTCATCCCAGCGACTAAGCGCCTCCGTACGCAATATCTGCGACGGCGGGTCGACCTGACCATACTTTATGGAACGCTTATAGCCCGACGGAAACATCAGGACAGCTTCCTCTCCTATCATACGCGAAAGATCATGATACAGATACCCGGCATCGTCGAGTGAATCACCCACCACCAGCACCGGCTCGGGTCGTTTTACAGACGAGAGCAACATAGCCGCGGCCGACCCGGCGAGACCATAAAATGTCACAGGCCGGTGACGGCGCATATCCAGGGCGCGGGACAGAGCCTCGCGACGCGCGCTATCAAGAAACAGATCCTGAAGACTGTTGATTTCCATAGTTACAGCTTTTTGAGGAGCAAAAAAGCACACATAAAAAGAACGGGTAACCAATTCCCAATTAAGGGGAAATAAAGCTACCCGTTCTCCTCTCTCTCCGCGGTGCGGACGGGACTCGAACCCGCGACCCCCGGCGTGACAGGCCGATATTCTAACCAGCTGAACTACCGCACCAACTCTGTTGAGGTCTTGCGCCCGACCTATCTGTCGTTTGCGAGTGCAAAGTTATCGCAAGTTTTTGAATTCTGCAAATTTTTTTATTAAAATTTTCTACCGCAAATTATCATCATATGCATTATCACCTGATAACGTGTCGATTACCTCTTATAAAAATCTAACGGATCAGATATATAAATATTACCGATCGTAGTTTTTAAGAGCATCGGTCAGTTCGGTCAGAACCATAGCCTTAAGTTCAGGAGGCTGGATCACCGTCACCCGCGAGCCGTGTGACAGAATTTCCTCGACAAAGTCGGGAGAAATCTTCATACGATAGGTAAACACCGAGAATGTATCGTGGACCATCTCCTGCTGAGAATGGTGTAGCGGAACAGCCCTGAAATATTTGGCCTGACGTGCATCGACACGCAGCTTGATATCATAAACCAGACCCTGCGTGAACACTATGCCGAAGCTGTCGCGAAAATAAGTCTCAGGATCAAACGAATCAGGAATGGCATAGTGCTCGTCAAGCATCGACGGATTCAGCATACGGTCCAGAGCATATGTCTTGATGGCCGTACCATCCTTTACAGCACGCCCTGTCACATACCACCGCTGCTTGAACAGTTTCATGAAATAAGGCTCGATAACGACGTCACGTGACGGTGTGGAACGGGTATAGGGCGCATAGTCAAACCTCAGGCGATACTTATCGCGCAAAGCATCGACCACCAGCTGCAAGTGGGATCGTGCCGAAGGGACATCCTCCAGAAAAATAAGGTGAGAGACATCACGTGAACGCGTAAACACATCGCTCAGAGCCTGGGTATGAACCATCCAGGAGGTCATATTGCGCGAATGCTCGTCCTCCTCGAGGTAATACTCGTAGGTATGGGGGTCACACTGCACACGTATGTTGAACATCGTGTCAATATCGTCACGGAAGTTGAAAAACGTGCGGCGCGGTATATCCCGGCCATTGCTCAGCGAGCTGGTACGCCAGTGTTCATTGATCTGGGCCCGGGTCAGCCGGCCATACCGGCGCAGAAGGTTCACAAGCCACATTGATCTGTTAAGCTGTGCTGTAGACATAATACGGTCTGAAGGTTAATCATTTATTACTCCTGGCATCCCTTGCCAGCCAGAGTCCGGCAATTGTGTAACCTGCATTTATAAGCAGGAGCTCAAAGCCGGTCTGATACCCTGTGAGGTGGTCAAGCAGGCGGGTCGTCATCCAGGCCATGACCGGGGCAAGGACACACACCAGCGGCACCCATCTGTCACGCACACGCCTGCGGCTTATCATACCGAACACAAACAGTCCGAGTATCGGACCGTAGGTATATGAAGCCAGTGTATATACCGCACTTATGGCATCACTGTTGCTGATGTAATAAAATGCGATGATAACCAGCCCCATGACACAAGACATAACCAGGTGGACACGCCGCCTTACTGTCACATGTCGCGGATGTGACGGATCGTTGTGCCCCATGATGTCGATGGTATAGGATGTGGTCAGCGATGTCAGTGCCGATCCGGCTGCCGAATAGGCCGCCGATATAAGTCCGAGAATGAACAGCACCCCCACTATAACGGGCATCGACCCGTGTGTGGCTACCACCGAGAACAGGCTGTCGCTACGGGCAGGCATCCCGACACCATCGGTATTCTCCACAAACATCACCAGCACTGTGCCGAGCACCAGAAAAAGCGCCACAACAACAAACTGCAGAAGCGACGACACGAGCATGTTCTTCTGGCTCTGCCGGTAGTCGGGACATGCCAGCGTACGCTGCATCATGTCCTGATCGAGTCCGGTCATGGCGATAGCCAGAAATATACCAGCCACAAACTGCTTCCAGAAGTAGCCTGAAGCCATAGGGTCATCAAAAAAGAATACCCTCGACGTGGGATGGTCAGCCACCGCACCTGCCAGCGAAGACAGATCGTTCCCCATTCCCCGCGCGATGAAATATATGCATAATATCACCGACATGATAAGACAGAAGCTTTTAAGAGTATCGGTCCATATCACCGCCTTTACTCCTGAACGGGCCGTGTAGAGCCATATCAGCGCTATCGTCACTATTACATTAAATATGAACGGTATCCCCAGCGGACCGAAAACCAGTTCCTGCAGAACGACACACACAACAAAGAACCTCACGGCCGCACCCGACATCTTGCTGAGAAGGAAGAACCATGCGCCCGAACGATAGGCCGACCGCCCGTACCTGCTCTCGAGATAGCCGTAAATAGAGATCAGACCACGCCTGTAGAACATAGGTATCAGGGCGAAAGCTATGACGGCATATCCCACAATGAAACCGAGCACCATCTGCAGGTACGCATACGATCCCGCAGCTACCATGCCCGGAACCGATACGAACGTCACTCCCGAGATGGCCGCGCCTATCATGCCGAAAGCCACCACTGGCCATGGCGTACGCCGCCCGGCATTGACAAACGACGAACCGTCGGCCTTGCGCGAGGCCATCCGGGATATAATGAGAAGCAGAGCAAAATAGCCTGCTATTACTGTAATTACAATTGCCGGAGTCATTTCAACGGATATAAAAGATATGGCTGGCGCTGACGGTCAAAGAGAGCGGCCTCGTCGGTCCACGTAGCCTTGATCTCCGCGGCACTCCTGCCTTCGGCGATCATACGGCGTATGCGGTCATTACCTATAAGCAGTTCGAAAAACGACGTGAGAAACTTTTCGGGACGTCCCATACGGTCGTAGGCATCAATCAGATACGTCAGATCCACACCTCCCGCTATAAGCGTATCGGCAGAAACGCCGCGCAGATCAACCCCACGGCACGTGCGGTTCAGGAGCGGCGGCTTCCTGGCTCCGGTACGGCTGCGGGGAGTGAAAGAGAAACCGTCGGCAGGACGCATCGACGGGTGACCGTAAACCTCAAACGGGCTGTCGGTACCGCGTCCGAGCGACACAGGCGTTGCCTCAAAATAACAGGTCGACGGATAGAGATATACCGCATGGATACATGGCAGATTGGGCGACGGAGCTACCGGTAGCTCGTAACGTGCGGACCGCGTGTATCCCAGACATGGTATAACAGTAAGTCTGGAGCGGCGTCCGCCCGACAGCCACCCCTCGCCCGATGCCATAGAGGCAAGTTCACCGAGCGTCATGCCGTGAAGCACGGGGACGGGAAGCATGCCGACCCCCGACCTGTATTTCATATCGAGCACAGGGCCGTCGACTCCCATCGCCGACACAGGGTTGGGACGATCCAGGACGATAAACTCACGGTCACCCTCCAACGCCTTGTTCATCAGCTCTATCATCGTACAATAGTAGGTATAGAATCTCAGTCCCACATCCTGAATATCGGTCACCACCACATCAACCGAATCAACACATGTCATGGCGGCACGTTTCCCCTTGCCATACAGCGACAGCACCGGTATGCCGGTGGCCGGGTCAATACCACCGTCCACATGCTCGCCGGCATCGGCCGTACCGCGGAACCCATGCTCGGGCGAGAAGATATATCTCACATCTATGCCGCTGTCCACCAGCAGATCGAGCGTGTGACGCCCGTCGTCAAGCCGGCCCGTATGATTGGAATACAGCGCCACACGCTTTCCGCGCAACATCGGCAGGTAGCTGCCGGGACAGTCGGCACCCACGGTTACACCTGCATTGCTCACCCTTACAGCCATAGCCGTCCGGGCTACAATGATCATCAGAAATATATATATCAGCCGTTTCATGCCATAAAGGTAGCACAAAACACCTACCCACACATGTTAATATGTGTTAATACTACGGCTTACCTGAATTTTATGTACCTTTGTAATCATGAAAGTATTATAAGTCAAACGGGAGAGTATGGAAAAATGGATATCGAAGCGTTAATGATGAGAAGGATAAACATGCCTGAGATAATGGCGGCATCGGTATGGGCATCAGAGAATGTGGAGAACAAAAAAACACTTTGGAAGCTGGTCCTCTCAGATGACCGTCTCACAAGTGTAAACGCGCTGTGGATACTGACGCATCTTGATAAATCTGAGAACGCGTGGATCGGTTCACTGCGTGACATGCTTATAGACAAAGTGCTTACAGAGAATGATGTATCGATAAAGAGGATGTTGCTCCAGCTTCTGAACAGGCTGCAGTATGATGACGGCGATATCCGTACTGATTTCCTTGACTGGTGTCTGTCCCGGATAAATGCCGAGTGCGAGCCATGTACAGTCAGAGCATACTGCATCCACATAGCTTTCAGAATGTGCCGCCGGTATCCTGAGTTGCTTTGTGAGCTGGAGGAGTATCTGGAAATGCTGTCTATGCAGGTCCAGTCTCCCGGACTTATGTCGGCACGCCGTAATACTCTTGCGGCAATCGGAAAGATCAGAAAACAAAAAGCATATATTGATTATGACTGAAGCGACAGAGAAGAAACGGTGTTTCTGGGCGAATCCTAAAAATCCGCTATATATCAGGTACCACGATGAGGAATGGGGACGACCGGTGCATGATGACGACCGGTTGCTGGAACTGCTGATTCTGGAGAGTTTCCAGGCCGGACTGTCTTGGGAATGCATACTGAACAAACGGGAGGCGTTCCGCGAGGCGTTTGAAGGATTCGACCGGGATCGGATTCTGGCATTTGATGAATCCCGGATTGAAGAGCTTATGCTGAATCAGGGCATTATCCGTAACCGGGCCAAGATCAGGGCGGCAGTCACTAACACTGCGGTATTCAAGGCGATTCAGGAAGAATTCGGCTCGTTTGACCGCTATCTGTCCGCTTTCAGTCCTGAAAAGCCTATAATTGACCATGTTTCAACTACTTCAGCCATTTCAGATGCGATTTCGGCAGACCTGCGCAAAAGGGGCATGAAGTTTGTCGGTTCCACCACCATTCACGCTTTCCTCCAGTCTGTAGGCATCATCAATTCCCATCAGCCCGACTGTTACCTGCACCCTTGCCGGCACTGATGGCAAGGTGCCGATGCGTGCCGTCAATGAGGCTTTTATGGCATTTACCTTTGAGCATAATGTAGTATGTCTGTGGTATTGAAGAAGTCGGTTGGCCGGTCAGTGGCGTAGGATGCGCCACTGGGGCGGGTATAGGTTGTTGGCGCGGGAGCCGAGGTTCTTTACCCATCCGAGGGGGATGTCGTTGTGGGTCAGCAGTATGTGGCCCTTGGGGGCCTCCTCCGGTATTTTCAGGGTGTCGCGTCGCAGGTAGGCGAGGGCGGTCTCGCGGTCCGCTTCAACCGTCGTTATCCGGTCGCGTTCGAGTATGGTTGACATTGCGAGTCCCTGTGAGGGTATCAGGTCCCGGCCTTTGACTGTGGCGAGTTCTACGCCTTGCATTATGATGTCGAGTGACTGCGACAGAGTGTCGGCCAGCGGTTTCCATTGCGGGGGGATGCCGTAAAGGGTGTTGCCGTCAAGGCGGGGATGCAGTGTGTCCGGTATCCACGGGGGGAGCCGGAACGGCAGTCTGTCAGATCTGGTGTTTTTTGTCCTGTCGCGTCGTCGGGATGCGGTTTCGCTGTCAGGCTTGCGCAGTACTGCCATGAACAGACCTTCTCCGTCAGTCAGGTGCGGCATGAAGCGGTAGCATGGATGTGGTGTGCCTATGCCGGGAAGTATTCCGTCCATGTCGGGGGTGGTGGGGATGGCGACCGGAATGGCGCCGTATGTTTCGGTGATGTAGTCTATAATCTCTTCGTTCTCGGAGCGGTTGAATGTGCAGGTGCTGTATATGAGATATCCGCCCGGTCTGAGCGCCGGCCACAGGTTGTCGATGATCTCGCGCTGGCGTGAGGTGCATTGGTCAATCAGGGCCGGTGACCACTGGGTGACGGCTTCCGGATCCTTGCGCATCATGCCCTCGCCCGAGCAGGGCACATCGGCGGCAATGATATCGAAGGTGGAATGCAGCCTGCTGTAACGGCGTGTGTCTCCGCGGCTCACGATGACGGCCGGGTAGCCCCATTTGATTAGATTCTCACGCAGTATCTCGGCGCGGCGGAAGTCCCACTCGTTGGCGACGACAAGTGATCCCTGTGGCAGAGAGTCGATGGCGGCTGTGGTTTTTCCGCCCGGGGCGGCGCAGGCGTCAAGATATACGATCGGTTCAGGGCTGTCGGCTGTCAGAGACCGTATCACATGGCTTATGAACATTGATGACGCGTCCTGTACATAGTATAGGCCCTGATGTATTGCCGGGTCGAGTATGAATACCGGGCGGCTGGACAGGTAACGCCCTTGCGGGCACCAGGGTACGGTGCCGCTCAATGGTTCTCCTGCTACGGCCTCGGGGATTGACGGGGATTTGGTACGGCTGAAACGTACCGAAGTTGTCGGCGCGGTGCCTCCGAGAGCTTCGATCAGTCCGTCGACGCGGGGTTCCTGTATTGTGAGTGCTTTGATCTCGTCGATAAACAGTTGGGGCAGTTGCATGATCATTGTGTGATGGGTTCGGCTTTGTCGGCGTTTGCTGTCCACAGGCGTCTGACGTCGCTCCAGCGGTAGTACCCGCCCGGTAGTGCCTGAAGAGGGAGCGAGGCCGTGCGCTCGTTGTGCCGCAGGAGTATGAGCGGTTCGTCACCGCGGCGGGAGGTCAGGAGGACTACCTGCAGGTTGGCGCCCATAGGGGTGAGCAGGAAGTCGGTCCACCGACCGTCGATGTCGCTGGGAGATCCGACGGATGCGTCGGCACCTTCAATGTTCATCAGGGCCATAAGTCTCATCAGGGCGGTGTCGTGGCCGAAGCGGAGTGTCACGGAGCGGTCGGTGCGCAGTCCCATGACAGCACTGTCAATATCGACCGTGAAGTGTCGCAGAAGGGAGGCCGCGCTACGTGGTCCGGGAGCACCGGTGGCCGGGTTGTTGGCGTGCAGGTAATACATCTTGTAATTGAGACAGCTCCACAGATGGTAGAGTTCGTCGGAGGTGAAGATGTCGAGGAGTTCGACCCCCGGCTCTACATCCTGAGTGTCGACAGCGATATCATGAAGCAGCCACATCATGCGTACGGGGCGGCTTATGCCTGCCGGATCGGTGAAGAGTGCCGCCATCAGTCTGCCGGGTTCCAGTACCGAGTCCCGCCATGCCTCGAGGTCGTTCCACCATGGTGCCGAGGAGTTGTTGACGGCTTTCATTTCGGGGTTGGAGTATGATATGAACCGCATGTCGCCGGGAGAGGCGTGCCGTCTGATGCTGAGAGACGGGTTCAGTTCCTTGAGCCGCTCGTTGAATGCGGCCATGCTTATGATGCATCGGGGTGTTGTCGAACTGTATGATTCGATATGCCGGGCGGTGTCGGTGAACAGTGTCGGAAAGCGTCTGAACATGCGTTCGGCGATCTGGCGGTGCTGGCGTTCGCCTAAGGGTGACAGTGCGCCGCCGTTGCCCTCGGCCTGGTCAACAATGATCCGCAGACGTTCTCTCACGTCGCGACCCAGTGGGGTGAGTCCGCCGGCATTGGCGGCGCTGTCCATGGCGGCCATGGCTTCGGTGTATTCCCATGTCCTGTTGAGCCAGCGTGATCCGTGACGGCCGTAATGACTCAGAAATGACACCTCGTAGCCGTCGGGCAGGGGGGGCATCTCGTCGGTGGTGAAAGGATATGCGTAGTATATTCCGCCCGAGCGGCCCGGTTCTTCAGCTATGAGCCGGCGTGTGGTTCTGGGGGTGTTGTCGATGATATGTGCGGTCCAGTTGATTTCAAGCGGATTGCCCTGCATCGAGATTATGAGCGGAAACGTCGTGTCGTTGAGTACTGATATTGTGGCGCCTGACGGTCGGTTCACAGCGGTGACGGTTTTGTCGTCGGGGGCCGATGTACGGGTCCAGCGGAGATTGTTGAGGGTCGTTTCCCCTGTCTTTATGAGTTCCCCGAGGGAGAGACGTGACAGGATAGCAAAAGTTTCGCCTGGCGGGAGAGTCACATGATTGCCATCCTCGGGCATAAGGAATGAGAGCGAAGAGCCTCGCCCGACAGCTTCAGGCGACATGGTATAGGATCCGTGCCATGTCTTGAGATTGCGCACTATGTCCCACGACATTACAACCGATCCGTCGGCCTGGCGGCAGAATGATGTGTTGAACCGCCGCGTTTGTCCGTGCAGCCTGTAGGTGATCTTCACCGAGTCACATGTCATGGCAACGGCAGATGCCGGCATGAATAGTCCGATAAAGAGCAGTTTAATGAAGAGTATCCGAGTAATGTGTGAATGGTTAAATACATCCATAATATTGAGGACGGGATGATATTCGCTTAAAATATTGTATTACAATTTTATTTTTTTTGTTAATATTTTTCCGGATTCAGTTTGTACTCGAATTAAATATAATCCTTTGGGCAAAGTTGTAGTATCAATACTATCGCCTCTTTTATATATACCGGTTAATGACATTGATGTACCATATATGTTCAACGGCAGTATCTTGTATGTTGCTGTATTTAGACATTTAATTTTTAAGCTGTTGTCATATATTTCAATATTGATATTTTGTTCAGATGCTGGATTTATGATTAATTGTTCGCTTCTCGTTGATCCATTATCGTTGTAATATATGGCTGTAAGTTTAGTTTCAAATTCTTTATCAACAGTAGCTATAAAATACCCTTTTTTAAAATCAGTTACTTCATATTTAATAGGAAGTCTTGCGCCTTCATCAAGTTGTTCAACAATAACTTTATTTGTTCCTTCAAGATTTTTTATTCCAATTTTAACATCATGCACGTATTCATCATCAGGTGATGAGTATGCTTCAATTTCATTTGCTGGTCCAATAAAATCCAATTGGCCAATTTGAGGAATATCGTCAATAACATAATAATGTGGGCTGAACACAATATTATCTACTCGATCTATAGATGTTCTGGTAATTCTGCATCGCAGATACCCATCGCAAGTACGTGCATAGTCATTATCCGGGAAATGCAACTGTAATCCAGAAAGATTAAATGCTTCGACTGCAGAATTAACAGGAATGTTATCAATTAAGTCCCATGTCCCATCTTTTTTTAGAAAGCAGATTATAAATTCGTCCGATAATCTTGCATAATATTCTCCAAACCGGCTACTATATGGTAAACTGATTTCTTTGACGTCAACATAGGTAGATGTTGAATCATTGCCATTATAGTCCCTGACAATGGTATTAATAGCATTATCTCTATTGTGATTTTTATAACTATTTTTATTAGTCGGTAATGTTATCGAACCTTTATATGGAATGAATTTATCAGTTGATGTTCCTGTACTACTACCTGAGGAAATATTTCCTGTGTATATTGCTGTTTGCCAACCAAGAGCATAATAAAAAAAATACAAAATATTATGATCAGCAATATCTCTGTTGATATATCCTTTTGCAAAATTATGATCAAGAATATTTGTAATATTTTCATTATCAGCTTTTATAAAACTATTTAATGATATTCCGTCTTCCCATGTCGTTGGCGCATATAAATCTAAATTACCATAGACACCTACATTTATTGGTAAAGAGCCTGTGGTAGCTTTTGTATATGCTATGCTATTATCTTTTGTATTAAGACTTTCGAGTACCAAACTTTCAAAGTAGGTTGGCTTATAATTTTCAACAAATACTTTTTTTTGTGCGTTATTGCCTCTTAGATTGCATGAAATCCCAATGCCTTTTGCGATTTCTCGAAGGATAAGTGTTACAAAGTCATATTTATCGGACAATTCATTTTCTAAAGAAAACGAAATATCATCAAGGAATTTTTCATTGATAGTAATTGTAAAGTCGTATTGATCAAAAAAATCAGGTGTATTAGCCATAAAAGTGAAATTTGTATTAATGCCATAATCGGTTTCACTTACTATAACTCGTTTTATTTGTGGTAAAGTAAATCTATCACATGATATTACTGTCCTGTAATCCTTATCAAATGTCGGGCATGTTGTTCTGCATAGGAAATTCGCCCCAGATCCTCTTATATTGCCTACTTTAGCCAGTATTTTTATGGGCATAGATTGAGGTAGTTGTTCTTCCCAAATTTTACAAGCATATTCAAATGCTCCTTTCATTTGGTTGTTCCAGTTTCCTTCATAGTCAACTTTGATAACAGTTCCTCCATTAATTTCACGTATGGCATTTAGCCCCTTAAATAAACCGACATAGTTATCTGAATAGTAAGTATCATTATCAAGAATGTGTTGAGATTTAGCCGACATTCCTGATACGAAGA
This sequence comes from uncultured Muribaculaceae bacterium, assembly GCA_910584665.1. GTDB lineage: Bacteria > Bacteroidota > Bacteroidia > Bacteroidales > Muribaculaceae > JAAVFS01. Next base: position 13,890 of record CAJUBL010000066.1, read on the forward strand.
TGATTATTAAAATGATGATGTTTTGTAATTTTATCATTTTATTAAGAATTTATATGTTTGGTAATAACTGTTATGATCGTAATAACTGATAATATATAATCCAGAAGTGAATGTATCTATTTTTATTGGCATGCCGTTGGTCTGATTATAGATACATTTTCCGTTGGATGTATATATTGATACATTGCTTATATCTTCCTCGTTAGTAAAATATAATTGTGATGACGATAAGTGAATATTTGATCGGTTACAATTGAGTGATTGTATTCCCGCGTATTCCATTTCAAGCATATCTATGTCATTTAAAATTTTAGGATCAGTAACAAAATCAGTTGTAAAAATTGTATCACCACGAACATATCCATAGTCATTACCGCTGGAACATTGGAGAAATCGCCCCCAAGATCCGCAAGTTTCTATTACATGTATCTTTTCTTGACTGTCGACATCATGAATTGTTCCCATTCCCAAAAAAATTCGTTTATTAACGGGAAGTTCGCTTCTAAAGAACCATTCACCACTTCGATATATATTGATGCAAGTTGCATTTTCAGTTTCGATTGTCAGTCTTAAATGTGAATTCCGATTCTCAAAATCTACAAGTTCAGTCGACCATGCCCCAAAATACTGCCCATTGATTATTTGTGGTTTTGATGGTTTTAATAGGAAACGCAAAGGATATGTTATAACGCTATTATCATTATAAATGACTTTAATTTCAACAACATGGGCATATTGTATATCATTTATTGCTTCTTCATATTCTGTAGCTTTGAATTGTTTTTTATACTTGTCAGGGAAAAATTGAAATTCCGTAATATTGTCAATCTTTTCCAACTGTATGTTTTTTAAATTCTTTGAATCATCACTAGTGTCTCTTAAAAAATGTTAATCAAATTCGAGGTCCAGCATTGGGT
>CAJUBL010000067.1 GCA_910584665.1 uncultured Muribaculaceae bacterium
CAGTCCGTATTGCTCATTTGACTGAGCACCTCAAGTCAAATCACAAAGATTATACAACAGCACGCGCTCTAAAGGCACTCGTAGGTAAGCGTCGTCGCCTCCTTGATTATCTGATCAAGAAGGATATCACCCGCTACCGCGCTATCATCGCCCAGAAAGAGCTTGGTATCCGCAAGTAATTTCAAACTTAGCGCAGAGAACCGAAAGAAGTCCGGCTTAGTCTCCAGAAGACAAAGCCGGACTTTCTTGTTTGATTGATATTTCGAATGTTGCAAGATAACCGTATCCGAATCACTGCGGATCGGAGATTCGATTGCCGTCGTTTTAATCACATGTGATTGTTCAGGAATATTACTTAGGGTATGGTTTATTGAAAGATATTTCGTAACTTAGCGGTGGTTTTTAAAATATTATAATAATCCACATTTTATCCAGATAATGAAGAAATTTGTTTTTGCTGCTATAATCGCATTATTAGCAGGAGTGTGCGTTCAGGCGGCGCGGCCTAAGATAGTCGCTCATCGCGGTTATTGGAAGGCTGCCGGTTCGGCACATAATTCGATCCGCAGTCTTGTGAAGGCTGATTCGATAGGTGCTGACATGGTCGAGTTTGATGTATGGATGACGTCCGACGATGTTCTCGTGCTCCATCATGATGCTGAAGCCGGTCCGTATGTTATTCCTGATACGACATATGCCGTGTTGCGTGACAATTACAGACTTCCTAACGGAGAGCCTGTTCCTACTCTTGATGAGTATCTCGATGTTGCCAAAGGGCTTAGAATAGGTCTTGTGTTTGAAATCAAGTGGCACCGTCCGGAGCGTGAGAACCTGTGCGTGAAGAAATGTGTGGAAATGATAAATGAGAAAGGCCTCGCAGACCGTACGATATATATAACTTTCTCGCCCAATGCTCATGAGCAGCTTGGCAAGTATGGCGTGCCGCACTATTTCCTTACCGGCAAGTCGCCGCAGGAACTTGTGGAGATGGGCAGTGACGGTCCGGACTTTCACTATGAGGTCTATTATAAGAATACGGATTTTATTCCGGAATTTAAACGGCTGGGCATGCCTGTCAATGTATGGACTGTCTCGACGGCCGATATCACACAGGATTTTATTGATCTTGATGTTGATTATATAACCACCGATACTCCGGAGCTTGCGGTCCGGCTGTTGCGTGAGACCCCCGACCATAAGGATGTGCGGGTGATGGATTTTAATCTCGAGGGAGCTGAGTCGTACGATGCCGCCGCGGCTGTGATACGTGCCGAGCATCCCGACTTCGTGACTCTTCAGGGCGTGCGCCATACGGCAGAGCTTAATCGTCTCGCCGAGGTGTCGGAGATGTTTGTGTATTATGCTGCCAACGGTAAGGACGGTGTTGCGGTGCTGTCTCGTCTCACGCCCGCGGAAACCCGTAGCCTGACACTCCCCAATCAGTTCCGTAATACTCCCTGTAAGGCTATTGTATGCACTTACGATCTCGGCAGTGCCATCAGGGTCAATATAGCGTCGGCCTCGATGAGTGATGAGAACGATGTTACGCGCGGTCACCAGGCCGAGTATATAACGCGTTATCTCAGGGATGCCGGTTTGCCGGCCATACTGGGAGCCGGTCTTAATGATGAACCTGAGAGCAAGGCCTGGAAGGTGATGCGAGGCCGGTTCGGAGAGCTGGGTCCTGACGGGGTGACATTCCCGGCTCCTGTGCCGGACCGCAAGATAGATTATCTGCTTTGCTATCCGTCCGACAAAGTTGTCAGGCGTGCTTCTTATATACGTCCGAGTGCGGCCAGCTGTCACACCCCTGTGATAGCGGATGTGACTATAAGATATTGAAATTCAAACCGAAGATGAGTCTGTTGAATTAATTATCGAAAAAAGTCTGTAAAAAGTTTGGCTTATTGGGATAATTCGACTAACTTTGCACCTGCAAAAGGCGGGATAGCTCAGTTGGTTAGAGCGTCGGATTCATAACCCGGAGGTCCCGAGTTCAATTCTCGGTCCCGCTACAAGACAGGCACTTTGCTATAATAGGCAGAGTGCCTGTTTTGATAGGTATGATCGGTAGGATCGTGACATAGCGGTTGCCGCGATGGGCGGCCGGCGGGAGACCGTGTGTACTGCACACCTGCCGGCGTGGTGTGCCATAGGTTAGATAGTGTTAAACAGTATGAAAATAACGGCAAATTGCGTATATTTGTGCCATGAACCAGTCAGTGGGCAGAGACTCATGCCTGTGCCTATGGATTAACTGTTTAATAATAAGAATATAATAATAATGGTTAAAGTTTCGGGTACTGTGGTTATTGATGTAGAGCGTTGCAAGGGGTGCGACCTATGCACAGGTGCCTGTCCTGTAGATGTGCTTGCTCTCGCATCCAGGGATGTCAATAACCGTGGCTACCACTATGCGATGATGGTCATGGCCGATGCGTGCATCGGTTGTGCCGCGTGTGCTACCGTTTGCCCTGATGGCTGCATTGAGGTATATCGGGTGGTTGAAAAGTAAATTCCTTATATTAAGACCCAATGAACGAAGAGGTAAGACTCATGAAAGGTAACGAGGCTATCGCCCATGCCGCCATACGGTATGGTGTCGACGGCTATTTCGGTTACCCTATAACACCCCAGTCGGAGATACTCGAGACACTCGAGGCCGAGATGCCCTGGAAGACTACCGGAATGGTGGTCATGCAGGCTGAGAGTGAGGTCGCGTCCATTAATATGGTATATGGCGGTGCCGCCACTGGCAAGGCCGTCATGACTTCGTCATCAAGCCCCGGCGTGAGCCTGATGCAGGAGGGGATATCCTATATTGCCGCGTCTGAGCTCCCCGCCCTGATTGTCAACGTGATGCGTGGCGGCCCGGGACTCGGTACGATCCATCCGTCGCAGAGCGATTATTTTCAGGCTACCAAGGGAGGCGGTCATGGTGACTATCATCTGATTGTCCTCGCGCCGTCTACAGTCCAGGAGATGGCCGATTTCGTAGGCCTGGGATTTGATCTGGCGTTCAGATACCGTACTCCTGCTATGATATTGGCCGACGGTATAGTAGGTCAGATGATGGAAAAGGTGGTTCTGCCGCCCGAACGTCCCCGCCGCACGCCCGAACAGATCGCTGAACAGTGTCCCTGGGCCGCCGCAGGCAAAAACGGGCGTGGCCGCAGAAATATAGTGACTTCGCTTGAACTTGATTCGGCCATTATGGAGAAGAACAACGAGCGTTTCCAGCGCACATATGCGATGATCGAACAGAACGAGGTGCGCTACGAGTCGTATTTTACAGATGATTGCGATTACCTTATAGTTGCATTCGGATCTGTAGCCCGCATATGTCTGAAGTCAATCGAGGAGGCACGCCGTCAGGGAATACGGATCGGACTGATAAGGCCGATAACATTATGGCCATTCCCATATGACGCTATAGCTGAGGTGTCATCCCGTGTAAAGGGAATTCTCGTGGTAGAGCTCAATGCCGGCCAGATGATAGAGGATGTGCGTCTGGCAGTAGGACGCGGGACGCCCGTGTGCCACTTCGGCCGTATGGGCGGTATCGTTCCCAATCCGCTGGAGGTACTCAACGCTTTCAAGTCCAATTTTCAAGACAAATAATCTGATATGAATCACGACGATATAATCAGACAGGGCGCTAAAGTGTACAGCCGTCCGCGACTTATGGACGACCGGGACATGCACTATTGCCCGGGTTGTAGCCATGGTGTGGTCCATAAGCTCGTCAGCGAGATTATTGATGAGCTGGGACTTGAGGACAGTGCGATAGGTATCGCTCCTGTGGGCTGTGCTGTTTTTGCATACCGATATATAGATATCGACTGGATAGAGGCCGCGCATGGCCGTGCTCCGGCTGTGGCCACAGCCGCCAGGCGACTCAATCCCGACCGTATGGTGTTCACCTATCAGGGAGACGGAGACCTTGCCGCAATCGGAACCGCCGAGACAATCCATGCCGCCAACCGGGGTGAGAATATTGTTATTATTTTCATTAACAACGGTATTTACGGTATGACCGGAGGACAGATGGCGCCCACTACACTCGAGGGTATGAAAACTGCCACAACACCCTATGGACGGCGTGTCGACATCAATGGCTATCCGCTGAATATCACGCCGTTGCTGGCCGAGTTGCCCGGCACATGTTATGTCACGCGTCAGTCTGTACACACCGCTGCCGCCGTACGCAGATGCAAGTCGGCCCTGAAGAAGGCATTTCAGGCATCCATGGCCGGGCGTGGCACATCGGTTGTCGAGATTGTGAGCACCTGCAGTTCAGGATGGAAGATGTCTCCTGCCGATGCCAACAGATGGATGGAACAGCACATGTTCGAGGCATATCCTCCCGGTGACCTTAAAAATACGGTGGACGTATCAGAACCGGAGACAGAGATGAAGGATAAAAGAGACTCTAACGATCCTAAATGATCTTACGACAATGACTGAAGAAATAATAATAGCCGGTTTCGGAGGGCAGGGAGTCCTGTCGATGGGTAAGATTCTGGCCTATGCCGCACTTATGAATGATCTCGAGGTGACCTGGATGCCGTCATACGGTCCGGAACAGCGTGGCGGTACGGCAAATGTCACCGTCATTCTCAGCGACACGGCGATAAGCTCACCGGTACTCGATACCTATGATATCGCGGTAATTCTCAACCAGCAGAGTCTCGACAAGTTCGAGTCGCATGTCAAACCGGGCGGACTGCTCATCTACGATCCGTCCGGAATACATCGCAGGCCTACGCGCAGTGATATCACCGTGATACCCGTGGATGCTATGACAGCGACAATCGAGATGGGTAACGCCAAGGGATACAATATGATTCTTCTGGGAGCTCTGATAAAGGCACGTCCGATGGTGACGATAGATGCCGTGTTGCGCGGTCTGAAGAAAGCTCTTCCCGAACGGCATCATCATCTTATTCCTGCCAATGAGTCCGCCCTGAGGCGTGGTATGGAACTTGTCGGTGAGCGGCTGTAATGCAGTCATAATGAACATCAAAAACATCTAATTCGTCCCAATGAACGAAATCTGGAAAGTGATAAAGCGCTATCTGCCGCCATACAAGCGGTATTTTGTGCTGAATATAATATTCAACATTCTCGCTGCGGTCCTGACGCTGTTCTCGTTTGCGGTTATAATCCCCATTCTCGAGATGCTGTTCCAGATCAAGACGTCGGTCTATTCCTTTATGCCGATGGATGCCGGCGATCTCAAGGATGTACTGATCAATAACTTCTATTATTATACTCAGGAGTCGATAGCCTACTTCGGTGCTTCGGGTACGCTCGCACTGCTCGCCGCACTGCTCGTTGTCATGACCTTTCTGAAGGTCGGTGTCACCTACATGGCATCATATGTCATAATCCCGATGCGCATGGGTATCGTGCGTGATATACGCAATACGATGTACAATAAGATTGTCGCCCTGCCGATAGGTTTCTTTACCTCAGAGCGCAAGGGTGATGTCATAGCGCGTATGTCGGGTGACGTGGCCGAGATCGAGAACTCGATAATGTCATCGCTGGACATGTTTTTCAAGAATCCGGTCATGATAATCGTATGCCTGGCCATGATGATCGCCATCAGCTGGCAGCTGACTCTGTTCGTATTCATCCTGCTGCCTATAGCCGGGACCATCATGGGACGCATAGGCAAGCGCCTTAAACGGGATTCGCTCGAGGGACAGAACCAGTGGGGAACCATCATGAGCAATATCGAGGAGACTCTCAGCGGCCTGCGCATCATCAAGGCATTCAACGCCGAGTCCAAGGTAAGCGAACGTTTTGCCCGTGAGAACGAGCGCTTTTACCGTATCTCCAGAAATGTGGCCCGGCGTCAGGCTCTGGCGCACCCGATGAGTGAATTTCTCGGCACAACGGCCATCGCCATCGTGTTATGGTTCGGAGGAACACTGATTCTGACGGGAGTATCGTCTATGACAGCCTCGCTTTTCATCTACTATATGGTGATATTCTATAATATCATCAACCCCGCCAAGGAGTTTTCCAAGGCCCTGTATGCCATACAGAGGGGGCTTGCCTCGATGGAGCGTGTGGACATGATCCTCAAGGCAGACAATCCCATCAAAGATCCGGCCGATCCGGCCGAAATCAGACATCTGCGCGGAGACATCACCTACAGGGGTGTGAATTTCAGTTACGACGGCACGCACCCGGTGCTCACCGATATCGATCTGGATATTCCGGCAGGTTCGACAGTCGCATTGGTAGGACAGTCGGGATCCGGGAAATCGACCATGGCCGATCTTCTGCCCCGATTCTATGACGTCAAAGCCGGCTCGATCTCTATAGACGGCATTGACGTACGTGATCTTCGCGTCCACGATCTGCGGTCGTTCATGGGTAATGTCAATCAGGAGGCGATCCTGTTCAATGATACATTCTACAACAACATAACTTTCGGAGTGGACAATGCTACCCGTGAGGAGGTGGAGGCGGCGGCCAGAATAGCCAATGCCCACGATTTCATCATGGAGAGTCCGGAGGGATATGACACCGGCATAGGAGACCGCGGGTGCCGCCTGTCGGGAGGTCAGCGCCAGCGTGTGTCCATTGCCCGCGCTATTCTCAAGAACCCGTCTGTGCTCATTCTTGACGAGGCGACATCGGCGCTCGATTCAGAAAGTGAGAAGTCGGTTCAGGAAGCACTGGACCGGCTTATGAAAGACCGCACGACGCTTGTTATAGCCCACCGTCTGTCGACCATACGTAATGCTGATCTTATATGTGTGCTCCACGAGGGGCGCATCGTCGAGCGTGGTTCCCACGATGAGCTCATGGAGATCAACGGCTACTACCGCCGTCTTGTCGACATGCAGTCGTTTTAGGGAGGGTGTCATACCGGATGTAACACACCGTAAACCTGTAAACCATTATATTTCTGTATTATATGAAACCATTGGTAAGTATTATAATGGGCAGTACCAGTGATCTGCCCGTGATGACCAAGACCGCCGACTTTCTGGAGTCGATGGAGATACCATTCGAGATGCTTGCGCTATCGGCACACCGCACACCGCGTGAGGTCGAAGAGTTTGCTTCCAATGCCGCCGGACGTGGTGTCCGGGTTATAATTGCGGCGGCAGGAATGGCAGCCGCTCTCCCGGGTGTTATCGCAGCGCTCACTCCGTTACCTGTCATCGGTGTGCCCCTCAGCGCCACGCTCGAGGGAAAGGATGCCTTGCTGTCTATAGTGCAGATGCCTCCTGGTATTCCGGTGGCGACTGTCACCATAAACGGCGGACTTAATGCCGCTGTTCTGGCCATGCGTATGCTGGCGCTTACCGATGCCGGTATAGCTGCACGTCTCGACAGCTACCGCGCGTCACTGTGCGGGAAGATTGTGAAGGCCAATGCAGATCTTTCTGCCATAAAGTATAATTATAAAACCAACTGACAGATGCCGTCGCAGTATGCCTATCATCGCCGCATGTCATGGCCGGTGAGCGTCGGGAACGTGACTGTAGGAGGAGATGCGCCGGTTGTAATACAGTCGATGACATCGACCTCGACTATGGATACGGAAGGATCGGCCGCGCAGATAGAACGTATAGCCGGGGCCGGCGGACAGATCGTTAGACTGACGGCCCAGGGTGTGCGCGAGGCATCCAATCTTGCCGAGATACGTCGTCTCGTAAGGTCTCACGGCTGTGGGGTGCCCCTTGTGGCTGACATTCATTTTAATCCGAACGCGGCGTTCGAAGCGGCTCGCCATGTCGAGAAGGTGCGCATCAATCCGGGAAACTTTGTCGATCCGGGGCGTGTGTTCAGGCATATAGATTATACCGACGGGGAGTATGCCGCCGAGCAGGAGCGTATAGCGCGCACGTTCGTTCCTTTCCTCGACCTGTGCCGGGAGAACGGCACTGCGGTACGTATCGGTGTCAACCATGGGTCGCTGAGTGACCGTATTATGAGCCGTTACGGCGATACTCCGGCAGGTATGGTCGAGAGTGCGATGGAATTCCTGCGTATAGCTGTCGCACATGACTTCAGAAATATCGTGATATCGATAAAGGCGTCGAATACGGTTATCATGGTTGAGACTGTTTTCCGCCTTGTGAAGGCCATGGACTCTGAAGATATGCATTTCCCGCTGCATCTCGGTGTGACTGAGGCCGGTGCCGGTGATGATGGCCGTATCAAGTCGGCCGTGGGAATAGGAACATTGCTGGCACATGGTATAGGTGATACTGTCAGGGTGTCACTCAGCGAGGATCCGGAGTGTGAGATTCCTGTGGCCCGTGATCTTGTGGACCATGTGTCTTCAGGAGGATATGTCTATGCGCCTGACCGTAGTGTCAGAGGGTGTCGTTTCTATACTGAAAAACCGGTTGTGGCGATGAATGCCGACGGGAAGGAGGCTGCGGCCGGCTATTGCATAGTCAGCCCCGGTCCGGAAAGTGACAACCAGCTTGGTGATATCTATGCGACGATAGCCTCCGTCAGCCGTTCGGAGCGAAGAAGACCCTGTGTGGCACATTTCACATATGACGGTCTTACGCCTGACGAGGTGAGACTGCGCGCGGCAAGCGATGCCGGCACTCTGCTTCTCTGCGATATGGCCGATGGCATATGGATCGAGGCCGGTTCCATGTCGGCGGAGGAACTGGCGCAGCTCGAGCTGGACATACTGCAGGCGGCGCGTTGCCGTTTTACCAAGACGGAGTTCATTTCCTGTCCCGGATGTGGTCGTACACTTTTTGACCTGCAGTCGACGGTGAAGCGTGTAAAGGAGTCTGTGTCTCATCTCAGGGATCTCAGAATTGCCGTTATGGGCTGTGTCGTGAACGGTCCGGGCGAGATGGCCGATGCTGACTATGGATATGTGGGAGCGGCCGCCGGCAAGGTGAGTCTGTACCGTGGAAAGGTGTGTGTGGAGCGCAATATCCCGCAGGAGGAGGCTCTTGATCATCTTGTAAAACTTCTAAAGGACGACGGACGATGGCTCGATCCCAAAACCAGGTTCTGACTGAAAGACTCGCGTCGGGACTTCCTGTTGCCTACAGGTGGGTCCCGGGGAGTGTCGAGTGTTGCGGCGTGGCCATAATGGCCGGTAGCCGTGATGAGGCATTGTCCGAGTGGGGCCTCGCCCACTTTGTGGAGCATACGATATTCAAGGGAACCGGCAAGCGTAAATCATACCATGTCATAAACCGTATGGAGACTGTGGGTGGTGAGCTTAATGCATATACCACCAAGGAGGAAACTTTCGTGTATGCTACTGCTCCGGCCTATAATACAGCCAGAGCGGTAGAACTTATAGCCGATCTTGTGATCAATTCCACATTCCCTGCAGCAGAACTCGACAAGGAGCGGGAGGTCGTGGCCGATGAGATAAGCAGTTATCTCGATGCTCCGGATGCCGCTGTCTGTGATGACTACGAGGATCTTATTTTCAAAGACTCACAGTTAGGACATAACATACTCGGAACACGCCGCTCGGTGGCTCGTCTCACCGGTGAGGACTGCCGTAGATGGGTATCCCGTCACTATCACGCTGGTCGCATGGCATTCTTTTATACCGGTCCCGTCTCTTTTTACCGTGTAATGGCGCTTGCCCACCGTTATCTTGAGTCTATACCGGCCGGCGACAGCGGGTCAGACCGTATCGCCCCCCGACCGGTAGAAGCATTTGATCTGTCAAAGTCGATACATAGCCATCAGGCCCATACGGTTATGGGCAACCGGCTTGACAATCTGTCCATACGTGAATATGATCCGTTGGGACTCATGAATAATATCCTTGGAGGTCCGGGTATGAATTCCCGCCTTAATGTATCGCTCAGAGAACGTCGCGGTCTGGTATATACTGTTGATTCGTCAGTTTCAAGATATTCCGATTGTGTTTTGTGGACGGTGTACTTCGGGTGTGATGACGAGCATACCGAACTATGCAGGCATCTTGTCAGTGAGGCTGTTGAGCAGATGGCGGCCGAACCGATGAGTGACAGATCCCTTGCCATGGCCAAGCGTCAGTTTTTAGGACAACTGACACTGTCGCGTGCCGGTGTCGAGAATTCGGCCCTGGCACTCGGACGATGCACTCTGCGAGGAGAACCGTTCCGGTCACCCGATGTTCTTGCCGCCGATATACGGTCAGTAAGCGCCGCCGACCTGAGAAATATCGCGTCCCGACTCATTACCACCCCGCTTTCATCACTTACATTCCGATAACAGTAACATAATAAAATTTTCAATTTTTTCTGAAAAATTTAACTTTTATATATAAAATTCAGTGAAAAAATTTGGAAAGGGCGAGAAAGTGTTGTAAATTGCGGGAGAAATCCAAATAATTGTCACACTGATCTCTCCCGGCCATGAAACTCCTCCCGTTGCCTCTCCGATTTGCGGTACTTCCGGTGGCGGTATGTTGTGCGTCTGTCATTAAGGCGCAGGAGAACAGCAATAATTGGGCGGCACCTCCGGTAGGCGGTGAGTGTATCATCGAACCGTCGCCTGAGGTCGCGGCGATGAGACGGTACAGCGACTTTCCCGTGAGCTATGCTTCGGGTACTGCCGACATCCGGATACCTCTGGCTGAATTGCCCGGCTGTCCGGCCGGAGTGTCTCTGGCTCTGGATTACCGTACCGGCGGAATAAAAAAACGGGACATGCAGTCGGCGGTCGGTCTCGGATGGACGCTGACCGGTCTGGGGTCGGTCTCCCGTCAGGTGAACGGGTTCCCCGACGAATGGCGGGGCGGGACCAATCAGCAGGTCACATTCGACGTCAGGGACATACCCTATGACATCGACTATCTCAGGTCCGTCATCGAATGCCGTACCGAGACCGAATATGACATGTACAGCTACAGCATACCGGGCTATTCGGGTTCGTTCATGATAGTAAACGGATCGATCGTGCAGCTTCCGCAGAATGATGTTGTGATCGAACGTAAGGCCGACAGCCGCAACAGCCTGGCCACCGAGTCGTTTTCAATCACAACTCCCGACGGATTGATATACCGGATGACTGAACAGGAACATACGTCATATCAGTATATTCCGCATCCGGATACGGCTGAATATTATGACCGCAGCTACGAGGGAGCTGTCACGGCCTGGCATGTCACGAGCATAAGCCATCCCGAGATTCCTGATGCGGTCAGTATTTCGTATTATCTGATGCAGGGATGGCGGGCGGACCACAACACCGGCCTTACATGTTTCAGCTACAGCTACAATTACAGCACCCCTGCGACACCTGAATATGACACCAGGTCAGTCTCCTTTTCACAGGACGGGAGCACCAGCCGCACCATATACCACGACCAGCGGATACCTTATGAGATAACGGCACCGTCAGGACGAATCATTTTTGACATCAGCATGTGCGGTGATCAGAAACTTCATGACAGACCTTCAGACTGCATCAGGAGGATCAGAGTCCTGGACAACAGTTTCAGCGAGATCCGCAGGGTAGACTTTGATAACGCCGGAATGTTTTCGGACAACCGGCGGCGTCTGGACGGTCTGACAATAAGCAGTGACAATATAATAACCGGCAGTTACAGGTTTTCTTACTGTGAAGAGGCGCCCTACGACGGGTATGACCTGTTCGGATATCCCAATGGCCGGAACAGACTGAACGCAGAAAGCATGAGTGTGCTGAGCACAGACTTAAACCGTATGCCTGACCGTGAGGGAAACCGTTACTGCATCGCGAGCCACTCGCTCTGTGCCGTCACAGACATTGCCGGGGTGACGACTTCTCTGGAATATGAACCGTCATCCATATATGTCCCGGGCGGAGTGCTGAAGGGTGAAATGATCATAGGAAACCGTGTGAAAAACATCACCGTAACCGACGCGGTAACCGGACGCCGCCGCACGAGGTCATACCGGTATGAGAATCCACGCAGCAGTATAGAACCGGGATCTTTTCTTGAAAAAGATTTCAGAATACTGTCGGGAACGCATTTCGGCAACATGTCCAGTCAGACATACTGCTATTCACTCAGCTGTGTGCTGTCGGCATCGGCCAGACTGCGCGGAGCGCCACTGGAGAATGCCCGCATCTATTACGGAAAAGTGACGGAGACTTTATCGGGAACTGACGTTGACAATCCTGTGCAGACAGTCTATGAATATGATCTGAGCCATATGACATGTCCTGTTGTCACGAGTGAATGGCACGGATTTCACGGAAACACATACCTGAGCCATCATCCCGAAGACGGGAAGAATCTCGGAAATCTTGTCGGGAAGACATATTCAGACTCAGAAAAACGTCTCATTGAACTGAATCCCACCAGGGGTTATTCTCAGGAGCAGAAAGGTGTGTCTCCGCTGCTTACGGCCAAAACGGTATATGAACGGATTAATTCCACATATCAGCCACGTGTCATAGAACGTTTTTCATACTCGGCTGCAGAGGATGAACAGTACCGCACCGGCATATACGCCGAAAGCGTTGTATTCCGTTTTGTCGGAAGCAGTATGATGCAGACCTGTCAGAGCCAGCTGAACGTTACCGATATGAATGACGTACACTACTTCGTCACGTACTTAAGATCAAAGAGGCTGGTAATGAATTCGCATACAGTCACTGACATATATCCTGACGGGAACAGACGCACAAAAACCACATCATACATAATTAAATCGAAAGGCTCCGGAACAGAACAGCTTCCGGGTTTTTATTCAGACAGTCTGCTGACCGTCTCAGGCATGCAGTTACGTCCGCCGGGATCGGTCACAACATGCGGAGACGAATCAGTAGCAATATATAACGCCCTGACAAGACATGCGGTAACATCGTCAGTGCTCAGAAACGCATCAGCGCATGGCATAAAGAATCTCCCTCTGGCCGAAAAAAAGGTATTCTCGACATCTCAGGGCCGCGATTCGGTGATAACGCGTTACCGTTATTCCATATTTGAGGGCGGAGGAGGCCATAGCCTTACTCTGCCGCATCGTGTCACGGTGGAGACTGCCGAAAGACAGGACGAACTCAGAGCAATTATCTCTGAGCAGAGATATCACAGTTACGACATACAGGGCAACATCACGTCGATGACCGACCGCGTGGGGCGCAGGATCAGCGCCCGGTGGGAACCGGGGTACAGCCTGCTGTCGGAACTGAGCCTGCCCGATGCGGGCCTGACGACCCGTTATACCCACCGTCCGTTAGTCGGATGTACGTCAATAACCACCCCGTCGGGTCAGGTGCGCCGGTTCGGCTACACCGCCGGCAGGCTGTCGGAGGAGCGGAATACCGCCGGAGACCTTGTGGCATCATATACATATCAGTTTTACGGAGACAGTGTGCCGCAGACCGGTGACCGCAGGGCCAACCGTATCACAGCCACCGTGCATGACACTTCGGGCCAGGCATCCGATGTTACATATTACGACGGATTCGGACAGCCGGTGCAGACAGTCGGACATGTCGCCGGAGGTGGTCTCGCGAGATCAGCTGTCACCTACGATGCCCTTGACCGGCCGGTGAGACGGTATCTGCCTGTTCCGGCCGGTGGTGACGGCTATGCAGATGATTTTCCGGAGACAGCGGCCGGATACTATGGCGACAGCCGTCCGTTCTCACAGCTGACCTACAGGACGACGGCCGATGACCGGCCTGTGCAGGTGCTCAGGGAGGGGGAGGCGATGCGGGAGCATCCCGAACGGTATGAATACCTGTGCAACAGTGAGACGGACGGCATGCTCCGGTGCCGGCGCTACCGGCTGGCCGACAGGCGTGACAGCGAGAGTGTGACCCTCGACGGATACTATCCGGCCGGAGCCCTCGACGTCACGCGTACGACCGGTCCCGACAGCTGTACCCTGCTGACGTTCACCGACTGGCGCGGATTCGTGATACTCGAGCGGCGTGTTGTCTCCGACCATACCTTTGCCGACACCTACCGGCTGTATGACGTTCTCGGTAATGTCCGTGTCATCATACAGCCAGAGGGTGCGGCCCTGATGACCCGGGAGGGGAAGACCTGGACACAGAGTGACACAGAGATGGAACGGTACGCCTTTGTCTGCCGTTATGACCGACGCGGCAACCTTGTCTACTCCAGAGTGCCGGGAGCCGGGGCTGTGGAGATGCGCTATGACCCGCTGAACCGGCCGGCGTTCCGGCAGACCGCCGCTATGCGCGGGCGGGGAGAGACGGAGTTCACGCTTTACGATCCCATAGGACGTGCTGCCGTCACCGGCATATCATACGGAGAGATGCCGGCGGCGGACAGTGTGCCCGTGATGACAGCGTCTTACAGCGGCACGGACGGCGGGATAGGCGGCACGGGATATCCGGCTCCCGAAGGGCTCGTCCTGCAGGATGCCGCGGTTACCTCCGCCAGCTACTACGACTCGTACGGCTGCATGTCCATGGACGGGTTCCGGACTCTGCCTGCCGACACACTGAATCTTGATGCCACCAGTGCATGCGGTCGCCTTGCTGCGGCAAGGACAGCATATTACAGCTGTCGGGGCAGTGGCGGTGTTGCAGTATCAGACGCCATCCGGTCGATATATTCGGTCTACGGTTATGATACAGAGGGTAACTGCACGGCCGAGGTCTCCTCAACAATGCTGCCGGGGATATTCCACACCGTGTCACGCGGATACTCCCGTCTGGGATACGAGACCTCAGGACGGGAGTATG
>CAJUBL010000068.1 GCA_910584665.1 uncultured Muribaculaceae bacterium
TTCGAACCCTCACAGGCGGAACCAGAATCCGACGTGCTACCATTACACCACAAGACAATTTTAAAGTGTCAACCGATCTCTTTCGTTTTGACAGTGCAAAGGTATGGATGTTTTTTGATATGGCAAAATGTTTTTGGATTTTTTTTCAAAAAAGTTTTGGCTACCTTTGTGTCATTAAACAAAACAATTGAGAAATGAATAATACGATAGATGAGTTTGATGCTGCTATAAAAGTGTGCCGAGATTTGTATATCAGAAAGTTGCGCGATTATGGGGCATCGTGGCGTCTTATGAGACCGTGCTCGATTACCGATCAGATATTAATCAAGGCTACCAGAATACGTTCTCTTGAGACCAAGGGGCATGCGATGGTCGATGAGGGCATCATGCCTGAATTTATCGGCATTGTAAATTATGGAATCATCGGTCTCATTCAGCTTGAGTCTGGCGTAAGTGATGTAAAGGATATAACTGTAGAGCAGGCTGTAGAGAGGTATGACAGATGGATGTCAGAGACAAGGACGCTGATGCTTTCAAAGAATCATGACTATGACGAGGCATGGAGGCTTATGAGAGTCTCAAGTTATACTGATCTGATCCTTACCAAGCTGATGCGAACTAAAGAGATTGAGGATAATAATGGTGCCACTACGGTGTCGGAAGGTATTGATGCCAATTATATGGATATGGTGAATTATGCAATCTTCGGAATCATTAAGCTCACTGAACAGGGTGAAGCATAACGGCACCAGGCACGAGGTGTCTGGGCGGACCCGGGTTATCGTATTATTGATGAGGATTATAGTGGGGTCTGTATTTGTAATATCGGGTCTTTCAAAGCTGATTGACCTGTGGGGTACAGTGTTCAAGATCGAGGATTATGTTACTGTCTGGGGAATAGACTTGCCGCGCACGGTTATCATGATATGCGGTCTGGCTCTGTCTGCTTTTGAATTCTCGTCTGGAATATTGCTTGCGACAGGATGTTATAGAAGGACGGTGACCTGGGGGCTTATGATCTGTATGTTGTTTATGGTGCCGCTTACATTATACATCTGGATTGCGGATCCGGTCAGTGATTGCGGATGTTTCGGAGATTTTCTGATCATAAGTAATGAAGCGACTTTTTTTAAAAATGTCGTGATTACGTCGATGGTTGTATATCTACTGTTGTATAATAAGAGAGTCGGGGGGCTGTTTTCGGCTCCTATACAGTGGATTGTCGTGTCCGTTGTTTTGTTTTATTGTATTGTTGTAGCACTGATAGGCTATAATATCCAGCCTATGGTTGATTTCAGGCCTTTCAAAGTGGGGGGACCTCTTGTTGAAGATTCTGCGGATAACGGTGAGGTTCTTTTCAGGTATAGCCGTAAAGATGAAGTAAAAGATTTTTGTGCTGATGAGTTGCCTGACGAGTCAGACGGATGGACGTTTGTGGAACGCTTGGAATCTGAAAACAGGAAATTGCGTCAGCTTGATGTCTACGACCCTGTAACCGGCGATGACGTTACGATGGATTATATTGCCGGTAATGATTCGCTGTTGTTGCTGGTGATTCCTGAGCCTGCGAGGGCGGATCTCTCCTGTACGTATACTATCAATGAGTTGGCGGAGAGAGTCGTCGGTGACGGTGGCGACTTTGTGGCTCTGCTGGCGACAGGTGATCGTGGTATAGAGAGATGGAAGGATCTCTCCATGGCATCATACCCCTGTCTTGAAGCTGACGATACTCAGCTCAAGGAGTTGTCGCGCGGTGTGATGTCAATGGTGTGGGTCACCGATGATACCATAAGATGGAAGCGCACTGTGGCTTCGATAAGTCTCGAAGATACAGAATCGGTTTCATCAGGAGAAATGTCGGTCAGTCAGCTTAGCTTTGACGGCAATGTATATATGTGGAATATCACGTTGTCTCTGATTGTGACTCTGACGTTGCTGTATGTGTTTCAGACTGCGGTCGAGAAATTGGTGAAGCTTATTGTAAAAGACGTTGCACAGGTGGAAAATGTTCATTAACTTTGCGCTTTGAAAAATACGGGTCTGACCCATTAAACATTATATAGAAATGAGAAAGAATATTGTAGCCGGCAACTGGAAGATGAATACAGATCTTCAGGAGGGAGTAGCCCTTGCCAAGGAAGTCAATGCGGCACTTGAGGGCGTAGAGCCTAAGTGTGATGTTATTATCTGTGTACCTTTTACTCACCTTGCTTCGGTGAATGCTGTCATTGACAGCAATAAGCTTGGTCTTGGTGCTGAGAACTGTGCTGATCATGCAAGTGGAGCCTACACCGGTGAAATTTCTGCATCGATGGTAGCATCCACCGGAGCGAAATATGTAATTCTCGGGCACTCGGAGCGTCGTCAATATTATGGCGAGACCAGCGAGACACTCAGGGAAAAGGTCGCACTGGCATTCGATAATGGCCTTACTCCGATCTTCTGCATAGG
Source organism: uncultured Muribaculaceae bacterium (assembly GCA_910584665.1). Lineage (GTDB taxonomy): Bacteria > Bacteroidota > Bacteroidia > Bacteroidales > Muribaculaceae > JAAVFS01. Next base: position 2,452 of record CAJUBL010000068.1, read on the forward strand.
AGAAGTACTTGAAGAGCGTGAGAACGGATCTTACTTTGATGTTGTAAGGAAGCAGATCGAGAGCGCTCTGTTCCACTTGTCGGCTGATGATTTCGGCCGTATTATTCTGGCTTACGAGCCAGTGTGGGCTATCGGCACCGGCAAGACTGCATCCGACGATCAGGCTCAGGAGATGCATGCTTTCATACGTGGCGTTATTGCTGAAAAATATGGTAAGGATGTTGCCGACAATACATCGATCCTGTATGGCGGCAGCTGCAAGCCCACCAATGCTGCGGCACTGTTTGCAAAGCCTGATGTTGACGGCGGTCTGATCGGTGGCGCTGCTCTCAAGGCCGATTCGTTCATGGGTATTGTTACCGCTTTTAATTAATCCGGACCTGACGTACGGAATGACTATTTCACGACACACATTCGCTATGATTGTTGCCGTAATGGCCATAAGCCCGTTGGCTGCACACGAGGTGGCCAACGTGGCTCGTGCCATCAATGCGGATACAACCTCAACCATTCGGATCATACAGTCTCCGTTACTTGAAAGATTGTCTGACTGTATTGAATCATATACGGAGCCTGTCGTGGAAATAGAACAGAATGATATTGCGGATAGCGAAAACGGCATGCAGACCCGCGTCGCCGGTTATCGTGTTCAGGTTTTCTCGGACAATAATCAGCGTACGGCCAAAGGTGAGGCTCGTTCCAAGGAAAAACAGCTGAGGGGCGCTTTTCCGGATTTCGGAACCTACGTGGTCTATAACAGTCCGTTCTGGCGACTGAAAGTCGGTGATTTCCGTACGCAGCACGAGGCTGAGGCTGCCGCTGACGAGATTAAGAGCCGCTTCCCGTCATTTGCGCGTGAGGTACGGGTTGTGCGTGACCGAGTTAACGTCCGACGTTAGGTACACGAGCGTCGACGTAATTTTGCGACATCATGAATCAAGAACTTACAACCGAAGAAATTATTTCGGCGATAGCCGGACATTACAGGTCTATTATCGAATTGCTTGGTGAGGATCCGGAACGTGAAGGTCTTCGGAAAACCCCTGTAAGGGCAGCCAAGGCAATGTATTATGCAACGAAAGGATATCGTGAGGATGCCTCCGTGGTGATGAGTCAGGCTATATTTGAGTATGCCGGTTCTCAGATAATTGTAGTGAAGGATATTGAGTTTTACTCACTGTGTGAACATCATGTTCTTCCTTTTTTCGGCAAGGTATCGATCGGATACATACCTAATGGCAATATGATAGGCTTGAGCAAGCTTGCCCGGGTGGTTGATGTTTTTGCCCGCAGGCTTCAGGTTCAGGAACGCCTTACATCTCAGATATGTGAAGCAGTGACAGAGTCGTTATCGGCTTACGGTGTTATTGTAGCATGCCGGGCTGAACATTTATGTATGAAGATGAGGGGAGTGGAGAAACAGGATTCAAGTACTGTCACAATTGATTATTCAGGTCGTTTTGCTGAGGATCCTGCGTTAAGGCAGGAGTTTTTCAACATGCTCTGATTAAGTGCGTGCAAAAAATAATGGTCACCCTAAGCTTCAGGCTAACGGGTGACCATTTCTTTCTGACGGTGTCAGTGTCTCTAATCATCACTTTCATCAAAGTCAAAATCCCAGCCAATGGACTCATCTGTGAATTGCTGCAACTGACGCCCCTCTTTTTTAGTAGGTCGGCCAAGACCTTTCCGGCGGTCGATAAATCCGTTTATCCTGACAATATCAAGCAGATCGTACTGGCTTTGTGGAGTTATATTTTCGAGATATTCCGGCACCAGTTTTGCACCAAGTCGATTTTCCGATAATTGCAGAACCCTGAAACTATAGGTGATCGGCGGTTTACGTACATTGATAATGTCGCCAGGTTTTATTGTTCGGGCCGGTTTGGCTATGATTTCGTTTCCATCCGTGCCGATGGATATACGGCCTTTCCTGCACTCTTCAGTCGCTATGGTGCGTGTCTTGAAGATTCGCATGGCCCACATCCATTTGTCTATACGTTCTTCGTTCTGTGCCATGGTGCGCTATTTATTGTTGAATTTACACATGGCGTTTCCTATGCCTTCGAGAACAAATGATTTTATAGCATCCGTGGCAATATCTATCCTCTCAGGTAACAGTGACTGTTGCTCGCGTGTGAATGTTCCGAGAACATAGTCGACCTGCATTCCCTGGTTGAAATCGTGGCCTATGCCGAATCGCAGGCGGGGATAGGCCTGAGATCCAAGCATCTGAGCTATGCTTTTAAGTCCGTTGTGTCCGGCATCACTGCCTGATGCTTTAATACGTAAAGAACCGAAAGGCAAAGCGATATCGTCGACAAGAATAAGTATGTGGTCAATCTGAATGTTTTCTTTCTGTGACCAGTATCTTACAGCATTGCCGCTTAGATTCATGAATGTTGATGGTTTCAGGAGTACAAGCTGCTTGTTTTTAAGACGGGAGTATGCGATGTCGCCATAACGTTCGGTCTTAAAAGTGATATTGGATGCCTCGGCAAAGGCATCCAATATCATAAAACCTATATTGTGACGAGTATCGCTGTATTCGTAGCCCGGATTTCCGAGCCCTACAATCAGATACTTCATGACAATCAAAATGGAGTAGGTTACTTGCCGGCGGTAGCCTGAGCGCCACGTGCGGCACGTGTGAGCTGAACGGCACATACAACGGCGTTCTTGGCATTGACAAGCTCAAGACCATCGAAGTGCAGGTCTCCGACCTGCATTGTCTTGCCAAGACCGAGGTTGTCGACATTGATGACGAGACGTTCCGGAATGGCAGTGTAGACAGCTTTAACTTTCAGTTTCTTCATAGAAAGACTGAGCTTACCACCGGCCTTTACACCCTCGGCGTGGCCTTCAAGTGAAACGGGAACTTCCATAACGACTGGTTTGGTGTCGTTTACTTCAAGGAAGTCAAGGTGAAGAATGGTATCCTTAACCGGGTGAAACTGGATTTCCTTGAGGATGGCCATCTTCTTCTGTCCGTTATATTCGAGTTCTACAGCGAAGATTTCGGGTGTGTAGATAAGTTTGCGGACAGCGTCATTTGTAACAGTAAGGTCGGTTGTGATCATAGCCTTGCCGTCACCGATCTCAACGATCTTCTCTCCAGCCTGAAGGGTACCGGTATAGGGCAGTGTGAATACTTCTCCTCCGTTCAGAACTACGGGAATTTTACCCTCGCAACGGAGAGTCTTTGCTGCTTTCTTACCGAGATCTGTACGTGGCTCGGCAACCAATTTGAATGATTTCATTTCTGATTGAATTTAATTGTGTTACTCAAAATTAAGATGCTTCCTAATTTCCCATCACACGGGAGTGCTAAAAAGCGGTGCAAAGTTAGTCTTTTTTCATTAGGCAAGCAAATTTTCACCTGGAAAATGTAATGAATACAGACTGCGATATTCCTGATAAAGGAAATACCGCAGTCTGTATGTGATTAAGGACAGTCTGTCAATATGGATTATATCCAGCGGGTGTAGGCGAAGTCCTGACGGTGCGGAAGAGCCGGATTCCGGGGATAAAGACGTATTCCGTAGCGGAATACACCGGCGTCCTTGAGTTTGCCGCGAAGTTCATATGTAAGGACATTGCCTTCCTCCCTTACAACGTCAAACTGCATTGTTTCCCAAAGTTTCTCTTCTCCGTTTTCGACTTTATAGATGACCTGCTCGACACCGAGATCATGTCCTATGCCGTTGGTATCGATAATTACACGTGTCGAATAATCATTGCCTGCAATGGCATTGTTCTGTTCTGATGTCACGACATCAAATACTTTGATCCCATCCCACTCTGAAGCAACTTTCTCTTTCCATGCCACAATGGCTTTGGCCTGGGCATAACCGTCAGCACCGAGTTTTGCTGAACGCTCGGCCTCGGGTTTGTAGAAGCGTGATATATAGTCATCGATCATGCGCTTCATGGTGAAGTGCGGTGCGATATCTCCGATCGATCCTTTGATATATTGTATCCACTCAGGTGAGTAACCCTTCGAGTTTTTAGCGAAGTATAGGGGAATGATCTCGTTCTCAAGCATGGAATAGATTGTTGCGGCATCGAGTTTATCCTGCTGTGACTGGTCGGTGAATGTGCGCTTGTCTGTGAGTGCCCATCCGGCTTTCTCGTTGAACTTGTATCCTTCATACCACCATCCGTCAAGTACCGAGAAGTTGAGCACGCCATTCATTTCGGCTTTTTCACCCGATGTGCCTGATGCTTCGAGGGGACGTGTGGGGGTGTTGAGCCAGATATCCACACCGGTTACAAGACGTTTGGCCACTACCATGTTGTAGTCCTCGAGGAATATTATCTTACCGAGGAACTGCGGCATCCTGGAGATTTCCATGATACGTTTGATAAGACCCTGACCGGCACCGTCGGCAGGATGTGCCTTGCCTGAGAATACGAACTGTACGGGGAACTGTTCGTTGTTGACTATCTTGGCGAGACGGTCAAGATCGGTGAAGAGCAGGTGGGCACGTTTGTAGGTGGCGAAACGGCGGGCAAAACCGATGATGAGCGCGTTGGGATTGATCTTGTCCACAATCTTCATCACAGCCGATGGATCTCCCTGGTTGGCAAGCCATTTTGCTTTGAAGTCGCGTTTGACGAAGTTGATGAACTTGTTCTTCAGACATGTACGCATCTCCCATATCTCGTCGTCGCTGACTTTGAAGATACCTTTCCATGCCTCAGGATCGCTCTGATTGTCAAATACCTGTTCACCGAGTTTGGCTGCATAGAATTCCTTCCATTCGCTTGCGGCCCATGTGGGCATGTGGACACCGTTGGTGACATAGCCTACGTGTGACTCCTGCCAGCTGTAACCTTTCCATATGCCGGCGAACATTTTCTTTGAAACTTCGCCATGCAGCCAGCTGACGCCGTTTGCCTCCTGGCATGTGTTTAGAGCGAAGACACTCATCGAGAAGCGTTCGTCGGTATTGGGGTTTTCACGGCCCATGTTCATAAGATCGTTCCAGCTTATACCGAGTTTGGCGGGATACTCACCCATATATTTGCCGAAAAGACCTTCGTCGAAGTAGTCGTGGCCTGCGGGCACGGGAGTGTGGACGGTATAAAGTGATGATGCCCGGACCATTTCGAGTGCTACATTGAAGTCAAGACCGTCTTCCTGGATATAATCGACAAGACGCTGCAGATTTAGGAGCGCGGCGTGGCCTTCATTGCAGTGATATAGCTGGGTTTTGATTCCGAGCTTCTTGAGCATCAGTATACCGCCGATGCCGAGCAGATATTCCTGCTTGATGCGGTTCTCCCAGTCACCGCCATATAGCTGGTGGGTGATCACGCGGTCAAACTCGCTGTTCATGTCGAAGTCTGTATCCATGAGATAGAGTTTCATCCGACCGACATTTACGCGCCATACGTGAGAATATATGATACGTCCGGGGTATGGCACCTCGAGAATCATCGGATGGCCATTCCTGTCAAGAACCTGCTCGATGGGGAGCTGATTGAAGTTCTGGGGTTCGTAGTTGGCTATCTGCTGACCATCAACACTGAGAGTCTGTGTGAAGTATCCGTACCGATATAGGAAACCTACAGCGGTCATCTCTACACGGCTGTCCGAAGCTTCCTTTATGTAGTCACCTGCAAGAACACCGAGACCTCCCGAGTAGATCTTGAGGCAGTTGCACAGACCGTATTCCATGGAAAAGTATGATACTGACGGTATGTCGTGTCTCATTGGCTTTTTCATGTATTCTTTGAAAAGAGTGTGTACTTTGTCGAGACGACCCATCAGTTCGGCATCTGCCAGAATTTCCTGCTGGCGTTCGAAACTGAGCTGTTGCAGAACCATAACGGGGTTCTCACCGGTGTTGCGCCATAGATCGGGGTTAAGATCACGGAATAGGGCTTTCGCATCGCTGTTCCAGACCCACCAGAGATTCTTTGCAATCTCCTCAAGGGGTTTGAGTTTGGCGGGAAGTTCGGATTTTACCGTGACGTCACGCCACTGAGGAACATTAGTGTTGCTTACTTGTAATTTCATAGATATAAAAAGTGTTTTTACGATTTTACTTAAGTTGATTCGTTAAAATATTATTGTCATTATCCATTACGTTTCGCACTATTGGCGAGAGCAATAGCAAAGGCTTTCTCGTATTGGCTTATGAAATGGGCCCAGTCGGCCATTGAGGCCGTGTGGCGTGCTGACTCTGATAGTTTCCCGGGGGCTGATTTTTTATATGCGATATCGGACAGTGTATTACAAATGGCGGTCGCAACCTGATCGTAGTTGGAGTCGGTACGTCTGATAACCTTAACACCTGTCTTGGCGAGAGAATCACCGACAGTACTTAATACCCATTGTCCGAAACCGGCGAGTGTTGTGGTTACTGTCGGTACGCTGAATGCTATGCTTTCCAGCGGTGTGTATCCCCAGGGTTCATAATAGCTCGGAAATACCGTTGCATCCATAGCAGGCAACAGCTCGTAATATGTCATGCCGACAATACCGTCATCTCCGTTGAGATAGCACGGTATATATATGACGGTGAGGTTATCCTCGGGAATGACATTGAACTCGAGCTGGTGTATGCGTGTTATTATCGGATCGTCATCGGGATTATTGAGATTGTGTGTGATGACGGGGTCCGGCAGCATGCCGGTTCTGTTTTTGTGAGCGAGGGCATGAATCAGGTCCTGACGTGCGTCACGACTCCATGCGGGTACGAGTACAAGTGCGAGAATGCTTTTATCATAGGCCGTGGCCCGTAACCGGTTGACCGAGTCAAGGTATAGGTCAATCCCTTTGTTGCGGTATTCACAGCGGCCTGATGTGGCCAGTATCATTGTATCGTCAGGCAACCGTCGGCCTGTTAGTCCGTAAGCTATGTCAAAAAGACGCCTGCGCGCGGTCTTACGTGCCGCCGGCATACGGGTTCCGGATGGAACGAATCTTGGTTCGAATCCATTGGGGGTTACTATATCCGGCGCTTTCTCAAGTAGTTGTGCACATTCGGCGGCAGTAACATCACTTACTGTAGTAAAACAATCGGCCTGGTGAGCGGCGGCTTTCTCCAGAGAGTGTTTTGATTCCATGTTGAGTTCACGGGCCATCTGATCGCCATTATAGCCGGGCATATAGTCGTATAGGGGCTTTCCGTTACCGCATATGCTGCGTCCTATGCTGGTGGCGTGGGTTGTGAACACCGTGGCCGCGCAGGGAAGCTGCCATTTGACATGCAGAAGCCCCATTCCGGTAGTCCATTCGTTAAAGTGTGCGATTAATCCCTTGCCATTTTTAAGTTTTCTGTAATTAGAAATGCTTTCGATGACAAGAGCGGCGGCATGAGAGAACGCGCAGGCCTCGTCATAGTCGCCATATGCATGAAGAGAATCGACGCCATAGAGTTCCCACATCCTGCCGTAAATATAATCCTTAAGGGGGTATAGGGCTTCAAATGATACCAGTATTACTATCGGTTTGCCGGGAATATCCCAGCGACCTATGCGTACGTTGACGCCATCCGGTAAACCGGGCTGTGATTTCCAGTCCTTGAGTATTGTTTCAGATTCTTTAAAGTAGGGTGACGGAGTCTGCTCTGACCAGACGTCCGGTCCTATGAATATAAGGTTATCCTTATATAGGTCATGAAGTGTTTTTGCTTTGGTCGACAGTACGGTATATATACCACCTATCTTGTTGCATACTTCCCAGCTTGTCTCAATTAGAAGTTCTGCCTGAACCGATTGGATATCCATTGGGCTTTTATATAAAATTCTTATTTTCGGGCACAAAGGTAGAATTTTTTTTCAAAAAAAGCAAATAGCATTTCAATGTGTACATGATTCTATTCTCCTGCTTCAGCAGACAAGTGCGTATATGATCGCATGTGTGAGTGCCCGGAGATATCCTCTTACCTGTATTTGTGTATATGCAGACAATTCAGGGCAGATCCAGGGAGGTTGTGACGACCAGGGTTGCGTCGGCAAATGCGATCACTGCATCCCGGAGGTCCAGGAAATCATCCCACATGTATGCGGGATAAATAGTTCTGTTGTTTCGGAATATTGTTGTGATTTTGATCGACCGGGTTGATTCGTCGAATGCAGACTGTACGAAATAACTGCCACATAGATTTGCGACATTTACTTGTAGCGGTTCAAGAGATGTCTTGTCGACAGTATACCCGTCTGGAATCTTAAATACAAGATTGTAGCGCAGTATGTATGGACCGCTGGTGTATATACTGATATCGCGTGGTTTGGAACGGTCGTTTTTTGAGAAGTTTGCCGCACCTACAAGTTGTCCGACGTTTACCAGCAGGTCATTGCCTGCTTTGGATATAAGACCGTTAGCCGAACCGGTTATACGGTATTCAAAAGTAGGATTGGCCGGCAGTAACCCTGCCGACAGAATCGAAACGCTGTCAATTTCCGCATCATCCAGACTGAAATCAATCTCAGGCATTGCTTCCAATACTGTGCGGCGGTTATCGTTTATCGAAGTCAGATCAAAACGTCTTTTAGACCGTTTTTTTTCATTTACAGACAGATAACTTTCGGTAAGTTCGATCACGTCACTGCTGTTGAGAAAGGCTGATCCAAGAGATTTGCGGGCACCGGTTGCGACAGATGTATAGTCAAAGTGAACTTTATCCTCGTCATACCTGTCTATCGATACGTTTATGTTCAGTATCTCGCTGTTGTCACGCGGCCGTGAGCCAGGTAAAGTGTCGATATTGATCTGTAATTTCTCGAACAGTTCTTCCCGTCTGCCGGTGAGAGTCAGAGCCGGCTCACCTTGATAGTTTCCGGGAATCTCGGCCGGACGATATACGAGATTATTGTCGTGAAGATATGTTCTGTCTCCGATTATCAGGATAGGGGTCGCCTGATCATATCCTGCTATCTGTGTTATGGGAATGGAGCTTCGTGAAGTCGTAACGGCGAGTTTTGCTGCTTCCGGAAGTCTGGCTTTGTCAATCACGTCTTTGAATAGAGACATAAGCCGCCAGTTGTCGTATTTTTCCCTGGATTCGAGTGCAGTGTATCTTGATGCAAGCCAACATGCATCGGCTATGTCTTTCCAAGAGGCTTCCGGATTTTTCTTAAGGTAGTTTTTGACAAGGCCCCAGGCTTTGCCTGTATCATCGACAGGTACTTTAATGGTAGCATAGTGATCAGCTATCTCAGCCATGATTACCGGAGGTGTTAGATTTATATAAACTCCCGGACGGCGGGAACTCGGAGAGTGTCCGAATACGCGTGAGTGATTGTCGGCGGTTTTTATTCGTATATACGGGACCTGTCGGGCTTTATTGCAATATCTTGGTTCATCGAACCTTTCAAGATGTTCGGACTGAAGGTTGATCTCGCTGCGTTCTTCTCCGTGATTGATTGTAAAAGATGACTGGTCGAGGCCATTGAAAGTATTTATTTCGGCTGTAAGTATGTTGTCAAATCGTGCTGTGAGATTATAATAGGCTGTAGGCCAGTCACTGAATATGTTTATTTCAATTCCGGTAGTCTGGTCGCCGAGCATATAGCGTCGTGTAAATTTGAAATATTCAAGAACATCACCCGTCTCGAGGTCTGGAATTGATATTCTGAAACGTTGTGCCTTGTTTTTTTTGCCTTCGGTTTCAGGAAGAGCGGTTGATATATCTACATTTATCGTACGCCCGTCTTTTTTATGTATGCGTGCCCCGAAAGCCTGTTGCTGACTGTACACTATATAGCCTGGTCCGGCTTTTTTCTGCTCTTTGGATTTAAATGTGTGGTTGGCGAATTCCTCGATTGCTTTAGAGTTGTTAAGCTTCACCATACAGTGACTGTAAAAATCTACCGTTGTTTCTCCAAGATATTCGTTATTCAGGCCTTTGAATGGTCCGAATGGGGTGGCAAGTCTACGGCTTGCGTCATAGATATTGTCTACAGCTATGAAGACTGCCGACATGTCGCGGTATATAGAGTCTGAAAGCTGAATACCGGGGTCAAAGCGAGGATTCGTTTTTCCCCAGACGATTCTCTCAGCTTCGTGAATGAATTTCATATCCGGTTTGGGCTGAGCTGTCATAAAAAGGAATGAGGTGATCAAGGTAATCAATATTGCCGGACGCTGTTTCATGGTGATATTTTATTGAGGTGTTGTTAAGACAAGAGCAATGTTGGCAGCGCGAGCAAGCCTTTTGATATCATTATTGAATGATTCAATGGACTCTGTTGGCACAAGTATTTTTTTGACAGAGAATGTCAGATGGACTTCGACCGAATTGCTGCCGGTTGAGGAAAATGAGATGGAACCGCAGATCCATTCATTGTCGACTGCAATAGGAGATGGAATATCTGAGATAGACATACCGGGATTAAGTGATATTGTGATGTCTGTTTTAATTAAGTTTGTCATGCCGAGCCACCCTGCATATTTTCTGTCTCTGGTGTCGAAGATCAGACTGGATAGCCAGGGTGCCGGATCTAATGTGATATAATTTCTGTTCCCGATGATTTTTACAGCACGGTTGATTTTAAGGCCGCTCTGTAATATGGCTGGGCCGTTTCCTGTCTTTAGATTGGTAGCGGTGATATGGTCGGTGATCCAGGAAGAACGGTTGCCGGTTATGTGTTTTTCTAATGTTTTGTCGCGTTCCTGCTGATTTATGTCCCGTAGTCGGTTGAGCAGTGACGTTTTGTATGAACCGCTGAGAGATTCGGATATAGTTCCTTTAAGGCTATTTCCATCGATCTCCATCTTTAGTGAGATGATATCGCTGTTAGTGCATGGAGACTGTATGGGTACACGTCCGATTATACAGCTGTCGCCATTTTCAACAATTGTCTGTTTCCCTTGTATGGAACAGCTGTATAAGCCATAGTCAGCCATTCCTGCCGTTCCGTCAAGATATATGATTGAATCATTGTCAAGTTTTAATGCGGCAATCATATGGTTGCCGGTTGAGATAACCGGACGTTCGGTATAATCGTATGGAATAGAACTGGTGCCGATCCACACAAGACGACCGTCAAGTCCGACTGCATTGAGCATACCCTTTATCAGGTTGGCCGATCCTTTGCAGTCGCCATATCGTTTGCGTATTACTTCACTTGCGTGGTCGGGTGTATTGCCGAGGTCTCCGTGTTCGATTGCAATATATCTGATGTTCTCATGTACCCAGTCATAAATGGCTCGGACCCGTTCGGCATCGTTTTTGCAGTGTGCCGTTATTTCTATAGCCTTAGCTTTAACTGATTTTGAATCAGGATCTGGAGAAATTGTGAATTTTCTCAGTCGTGAATACAGTTCCTGTGTGTTTTTGAATTGTCCGATGAATTGTACGGTAGGATATATGTATCTTGCCGGCGGGGCATCCTTTGGCGAATCCAATGCCGGCATATCCCGGTAGCTGACTGTTATAGTCCATTCTCGTCCGTTGGTATTGAACTGACGTTTAACATCGATATTATTATTCACATTATCAAGAAGAATGTCGAATCGATCTTTGAAACAGGCGGGCATTGTGATGGTCAGGACTCCGCGATTTATAGGATAACGTCCTCCGAGAAATATTAACGGCTCGAGGTCCGGACGACTGTTTGTAAGTTCGAAATATGTTTCGACAGGTTTGTTGACTTCATCAAGAGGAACATTTACCATGCATATTTTGGAATCATCGTAGAAAATACCTGATGCCAGAGCTGTCTGGTATAATGGTCTGACACCTTTTGCCTTGACTTTTGCCTTATTAACCTTGTTAAAATCATTATAAAATACATAATCGGCTGCGGTTCCGGGAGCCCTGACGGCCATGAAGCGGTGGGTTACACTATGCTTTATCGCTACGATATTCTTTTCAGATTTATCGGAAACCAATACAAAGTTATCTATGGCTTCGGTCATGATGATATTGCTCTCGACCTGGGCATTAATCAAAGACGGCCGGATCAGAATGACAGCAAAAATAATTGGCAGGAAAAGTCTCATCGGCATTCCGGTTGAAATTCTCTGGCAAGATATAGCTAATATCTGACATCTGCAAATATTTTGCCGATAATCCGGAGCAACTATATCAAATTAATTCATCATAAGTAGATGTTGAAAATTAGTTTATATCAGATTTTTTTCGTATCTTTGTGT
>CAJUBL010000069.1 GCA_910584665.1 uncultured Muribaculaceae bacterium
TGCATCCCGATGATATGATCAGGATATTCGAAGGGGTGAAATTCTCCGACTTCGCCCGTATCCACGGCAACGGAAGCCTGTTCCAGATAAACCGTTTCAGGAAATTCATACTCAATCACATCGACCGGTACCGGCGGCTCGAGGAGCTTCCCATACCTACATATATAGGAGTTACAGATCTCGATGCAGGCACTCCGGAAGAGTTTCACTCGGGCGACATCGGTGATGTCATTACCGCCTCCTGCAGTATCCCGATCGTTTTTCCTCCGGTCGAAATCAATGGTACACGCTATGTTGACGGAGGAGTGCTGCACAACCTCCCGGCCTGGATGATACGCGATAAGTGCGACTATCTGATGGGTATCAACTGCAGCCCGTTACTTACCGACAGAGCCGGAACATCCATGATGGATATCGCCATGCGTACGTTCCAGCTAATGTCAAAAGCCAATCAGGCCGACGATATGGCTCTGTGTGACACCGCTGTGGAACTACGCGACATAGCCCATTACAGGATATTCAATCTCAAGGACATACGCAAGGTATTCATAAGCGGATACTCGGCCACACGCCGTGCCATAAAAGGAATCCCGCCCGAGACTCTCGTCTCGCTCGCCAGAACGTGACACATATTATTCCAAATATATACACTTAACACGACATGAAACCAATCATATACCAGATGCTGCCACGTCTGTGGAGCAACGTCAACCGCGACTGCCAGCCCTCCGGAACCATCGGGCAGAACGGATCAGGAAAACTGAATGACATCACTCCCCGGGCTCTGAAAGCGATCAGAGAACTGGGCGTCACACACGTGTGGTACACTGGGGTCATCGAACACGCACACTGCCCCGATTACTCGGCATGGGGCATCATTCCTGACAATCCGCACGTGGTAAAAGGCCAGGCGGGATCACCTTATGCCATAAGTGACTACTATGACATAGACCCCGACATTGCTGTCGACATCAATAACCGCATGGGTGAATTCGAAGCTCTGGTGGAGCGCACCCATAAGGCCGGAATGAAGGTTATCATAGACTTTGTCCCCAACCATGTAGCCCGCCGTTATCACAGCGATGTGGCTCCTGCCGGTGTCGAAGATCTCGGCGATGGAGACAACCGTGATATGTTTTTCAGTCCATCCAACAATTTCTACTACATCACACGCCAGCAGTTTGCCCCGGTCGATGTAAATCTGGGCGAGGGAGCCGACGCCTATGTCGAGTTCCCGGCCAAAGCCTCAGGCAACGACTGTTACACCGCCTTTCCAGGCAAATATGACTGGTACGAAACCGTCAAACTCAACTACGGCGTAGATCCGTTCAACGGCAGCTGTCACTTCGATCCTATACCTCCGACCTGGTTCAAAATGCTCCACATCCTGCGCTACTGGGCCGCAAAAGGTATAGACGCTTTCAGATGCGATATGGCCCATATGGTACCAGTGGAATTCTGGAACTGGGCCATAGCCGGTGTCAGGGAGAACTACCCGGACGTGGAATTCATCGCCGAACTTTATGACACCGGCATATACCGCCGCTATATATTCGACGGAGGATTCGATTATCTCTATGACAAAGTCAGCCTGTACGACACGCTTCGTGCCATCGAGTGCCATAACCACTCGGCCGCCGGCATCACCAACTGCTGGCAGACTACAGACGGGCTGTCATCCCACATGCTCAACTTTCTGGAAAACCATGACGAGCAGCGTTTCGGCTCACCACAGTATGCCGGCGATCCTGACCGTGTACTGCCGTCCCTGATTGTCAGTTCAATGATCGGTACCGGACCTATGATGATATACATGGGCCAGGAGCTGGGCGAACAGGCTCTTGACGCCGAGGGCTACAGCGGTCCTGACGGACGCACCACCATCTTCGACTACTGGAGTCTGGGCACTCTGTCACGCTGGAATAACGAGGGCCGCTGGAACAATGCACGCCTGCATCCGCAGGAACGACGTCTCCGCGACTTATATGCCCGCGTACTGACACTCTGCAACAGCGAGGAAGCCATAGCGAGCGGATCGTTCTTCGACCTGATGTATGTAAACTACGACAATCCGCATTTCAATCCACACCGGCACTATGCATTCCTGCGTCACAAAGCCGGTGATGCTATGCTTATCATTGTAGTCAACTTCGGTTCCGAAGCCTCACACATTGAAGTAAACATACCCGGCCATGCCTTCGATACACTCGGAATCAGACCGGGAAAACACCATATGACCGAGATGCTGACCGACAGGCAGGAGATGTTCACCATAGATCCCTCCGTACCGGTGTCTGTCGATGTTCCTGCAAAGGGTGCGGTATTATGGAAACTCGACTACAGAGCGGACGTAAAAACCAAGAGCACATCAAAAAAGAACGCTGCCGCTAAAAAAGTAGCAAAGAAGTAACCGAGGTAAGCAATAAAATCACTACCTTTGCACCGTCAAACCGAGAATAAGACCATTATTCCAACATCATTATATTAAGAGTTACATGTTACCCCCGTTCAAAATCTTTTCAGGCACGCGTTCGCGCTATATGGCCGAGGAAATATGCAAAGACCTCGGAGTGTCCCTCGGAAATATGAACATCCAGCGCTTTGCCGACGGCGAGTTTGAAGTTTCATTTGAAGAATCGATTCGCGGATGCGAAGTATACATTGTCCAGTCAACATTTCCCAACAGCGACAACCTCATGGAGCTGTTACTGATGATCGACGCCGCCAAAAGAGCCTCGGCCAAGTCGATTATCGCTGTGATGCCTTACTTCGGATGGGCACGTCAGGACCGCAAGGACAAACCACGTGTATCGATAGCGGCCAAGCTCGTCGCCGACCTGCTCACTGCCGCCGGTGTAAACCGCATCATCACGATGGACCTGCATGCCGACCAGATCCAAGGCTTCTTCGATGTACCCGTAGACCATCTCTACGCCTCTTCGGTATTTATACCTTACATCCAGTCTCTCAATCTCGAGGATATGGTTATCGCCACACCGGATGTAGGCGGAGCCAAACGGGCCAACAACTATGCCAAATACCTCAACGTGCCTCTGGTACTATGCCACAAACAACGCGCCAAAGCCAACGTTGTAGCGACAATGACCGTCATAGGCGACGTCAGGAACAAAAACGTGATACTCGTTGACGATATGGTTGACACTGCCGGAACAATAACCAAGGCCGCCGACCTCATGCTGAAGGAAGGGGCAAGATCGGTACGTGCTCTCGCATCACACGCCATCATGAGCGATCCCGCTACTGAGCGAGTCGAACAGTGCGGCCTTACAGAGATGATTTTCACCAACTCCATCCCATTCAACAAGGATTGCGGAAAAGCCACTATAATAAGCGTGGCACGGCTGTTTGCCGACACCATACGCCGCGTACACGAGAACCAGTCGATCTCATCGCAATACCTTATCAAGTAACCGCGTCCCGCTATAACAGGGAAATATCATAAGGCGGTCAGTCACGTTCCTGTTCTCACAGAAGTGACTGACCGTCCTTTCTGTTCACAGCCGGCGCACAAAAAGCAGTAAACTTCTGATAATGTGATATTATCAGAAGTCTGACATTTACTCTCGTCAGAATATACAGCCTGACGCAATGTGGCAGGTAAGAAGTTATCAACATTATGGCAGGAGGTATTGTGAAAGCGACAAATTTTTGTAATCTTTGCAGTCTCAAAAATACACAACCAGTCACCTCCAATGGAAAAAAAAACCTACACCTACGACGAGGCATATGATGCCACGCTCAAATACTTTGACGGCGACGAACTTGCAGCCCGCGTGTGGGTGAGCAAATACGCCCTGAAAGACTCGTTCGGCAACTATTACGAACTGACTCCCGACGACATGCACCACCGCATAGCGTCCGAGATCGTACGCATCGAGTCAAAGTATCCCAACCCCATGAGCCATGATGAAGTATTCGGATATCTCAAAGACTTCAGATACATCGTGCCTCAGGGAAGCCCCATGTCGGGTATAGGAAACGACCTTCAGGTAGGATCACTGTCCAACTGCTTCGTAATAGGACTTGACGGGCGTCCGGACTCATATGGCGGCGTCATACGTATCGATGAAGAACAGGTGCAGCTCATGAAGCGCCGTGGAGGCGTAGGACATGACCTCTCCCACATACGTCCCAAAGGAATGCCTGTAAAAAACTCTGCTCTGACCTCGACCGGACTCGTTCCTTTCATGGAACGCTACTCCAATTCTACCCGAGAAGTAGCGCAGGACGGACGTCGTGGCGCTCTTATGCTCACCGTCAGCATCAAACATCCCGACTCAGAGGCTTTCATTGACGCCAAAATGACTGAAGGCAAGATAACAGGCGCCAATGTATCCGTACGTATTGACGACGACTTCATGAAAGCCGCTGCCGAAGGGACTCTTTACCGCCAGCAATATCCCGTTGACTCAGACAACCCAATCGTAACAAAAGATGTGGATGCCAAAGCCATATGGGAAAAAATCATACACAACGCGTGGAAATCGGCTGAACCGGGAGTTCTCTTCTGGGATACTATCACCCGGGAAGCCCTGCCCGACTGCTATGCCGATCTGGGCTTCGCCACAATATCGACCAACCCATGCGGAGAGATTCCTCTATGTCCATACGACAGCTGCCGTCTGCTGGCCATAAACCTTTATTCTTATGTAATCGATCCGTTTACCCCGCAGGCTCACTTTGACTACGACCTGCTGGCAAAGCACACGGCCAAAGCCCAGCGCATAATGGACGATATAATAGATCTGGAGATGGAAAAGATCGACAAGATCATAGCCAAGATAGAGTCAGACCCGGAGACCGCAGAAGTAAAGGCAACCGAACGCAACCTGTGGGAAAAAATACGCACCAAAACACTCAAGGGCCGACGCACCGGTGTCGGGACCACTGCCGAAGGTGATATGCTTGCCGCCATGGGACTGAAATACGGTACGCCGGAGGCAACGGCATTCTCTGCCGATGTACACCGCCGTATAGCTCTGGCCGCATACCGCTCGTCAGTCGAAATGGCCGGAGAGCGAGGCGCTTTCGAGATATTCGATGCCGACAGGGAGAAGAACAATCCCTACATGATGCGCCTTAAGGAACAGGATCCGGAATTGTACGAACTGATGGTAAGACAGGGACGACGCAACATCGCATGCCTCACAATAGCTCCGACCGGTACCACAAGCCTTATGACCCGTACCACATCGGGTATAGAACCGGTATTCCTGCCGGTATACAAGCGACGCCGCAAAGTCAACCCGAACGATACAGCAGTACGCGTTGACTATGTCGACGAGAGTGGCGATGCATTTGAAGAGTATATTGTATATCATCCCAGATTTGTCGAGTGGATGAAAGTCGCCGGCAAAGAAATCAGGAACGATTATACCGAAGATGAGATAAAGGAACTTGTAGCCATGTCACCCTATGCAGGCGCTACCAGCAATGACATCGACTGGCTCGAGAAAGTCAAGATGCAGGGCGAGGTACAGCGCTGGGTCGACCACTCCATATCTGTGACAATCAATCTGCCCAACGACGTGAGCGAGGAACTTGTCAACCGCCTGTATATGGAAGCATGGAAATGCGGATGTAAGGGATGTACCGTCTACCGCGACGGATCGCGCTCGGGTGTGCTTGTCGCCATAGAGAAGAAAAAGGAAAATGACGCATCGCCTGCGACCCGTCACGAACGTTACACCAAGCGTCCGATAGAGCTGGAATGTGACGTCGTAAGATTCCAGAACAACAAAGAGAAATGGATCGCTTTCGTAGGTCTGCTTGAAGGGACTCCGTACGAGATATTCACAGGACTGGCCGACGACGAGGAGGGTCTTTTCCTTCCTAAATCGATCACACACGGGAAGATAATCAAAGCCATTGACGCCAACGGTAACAAACGATACGACTTCCAGTTCATCAACAAACGAGGCCACAAAACTACTATCGAAGGATTGAGCGACAAGTTCAACCCCGAGTACTGGAACTATGCAAAACTTATCTCGGGTGTGTTGCGATATGACATGCCTATCGACCAGGTACTGAAGCTTGTAGGTGGACTCAGTCTTGACAGCCAGTCGATCAACACCTGGAAAATGGGTGTGGAGCGTGCCTTGAAAAAATATCTTCCCAACGGCACCAGGGCCTCAGGCCAGAAATGTCCCAACTGTGGTCAGGAAACACTTATCTATCAGGAGGGTTGCCTCATATGCACCTCCTGTGGAACCTCAAAGTGCGGCTGATACCGTAACCCTGAATTAATACGCTGACATTCAGCCATGAAACTGACATTCAGAATCCACTATAGAACTACAGCCGGGCAACACCTGGCTGTAGCTATATTGTCACCCATACAGTCTACACTCGAAATGGAACAGACCGGTGATGACAACTGGCTGGCATCCATAATAATTGACGACAAAGTCACACGCGAAGGAGTGACATACCGGTACATCGTGGTCAACGACAGCGATACATCCACTGTTCGCGAGGAATGGGGAATGCCCCACTCTGTCAGGCTTGCTGACAGTCTCATTGACAACCTGATACTGATTGACCGCTGGCACGACATACCGCATCTCAGACCATTCTGCACTCAGGCATTCACCCGATGCATCAACCGACGTGATCAGCCTGCGCCACAGGCAGTTCCCGCTCCCAGACATATCCTGATAAGTATCGAGGCCCCGGAGGTAAAACCCGACGAGACTCTTGTCATGGCCGGCTCATGCGACGACTTAGGCAACTGGGATCCGGCACTGGCCCCTGAGATGAGCGACGCACTCTTCCCCACATGGCAACTTAATCTGCGTGCGGACAGTCTTCCCGAGGAGATTGAATACAAAATGGTGATAGTCAGGAAATCAGACCGACAGGTAGTAAAATGGGAGGACGGCGCCAACCGCAGCCTTTCAGCCCTAATGGGCTATAAAAAAGATGCGATAGAGATCAACGGACTGATTTTCAATGACGACAATCCATCTTGGCGAGGTGCAGGTATAGCCATACCCGTATTCTCACTACGCAGTGGAGAAGACTGGGGAGTAGGAGATTTCTATGACATTAAAAAACTGATTGACTGGGCAAAAGCAACCGGTCAGCAGTTCGTGCAGATACTACCGGTCAACGACACCACAATGACAGGCACATGGATGGATTCATATCCTTATAACGCCAACTCCACATTTGCGTTACACCCTCTGTATCTGAGGCTTGACGTGATGGGAGTATTCGACGATCCGGCACGCAACGAACACTACCGTCGCATGGCCGACGAGCTGAACGACCTCAGAACCATTGACTACGAACGGGTAATGCATCTCAAAACAGCATATACACGCGAACTTTTCGATCTGAAAGGTTCCGAGTCGATGGGCAGAGACGACTTCAGGATTTTTGTGGACGAGAATGAAGAGTGGCTGCGTCCATACGCCGCATTCTGCGTCCTGCGTGACATTTACGGCACACCCTGTTTCGAACAATGGGAACAGTATTCACGCTATGATACCGATATAATAGACCGCTTTATCGAGTCACACCGGCACGATATCGATTACATCTACTACATTCAGTACCATCTTGACAATCAACTGCGTGATGTAGGCAGATATGCCCGCAGACATGGTGTGGCAATCAAGGGAGACATACCCATCGGTATATCCGGAACCAGCGTCGACGCATGGACCATGCCACGACTATTTAATCTTGACAGTCAGGCCGGAGCCCCCCCCGACGACTTTTCGGTACTGGGGCAGAACTGGGGATTTCCGACCTATAACTGGAACGAGATGTCACGCGACGGATTCAGATGGTGGAAGAACCGCTTTGTCAAGATGTCGAAATACTTTGATGCATACCGCATAGACCACGTGCTGGGATTCTTCAGAATATGGCAGATTCCGATGGATGCACTTCACGGTCTTCTCGGCTATTTCAATCCGGCGCTCCCGCTTACACCCGATGAGATGATGCGGGATTTCGATTTCGAATTTGACAGGGAACTATTCACCCGTCCATATATAACCGACAGGATACTGCACGAACAATTCGGTGAATATTACGACGAGGTTCGCGCGACATGCCTGGAACCGGCTGACGAGGGACGATATACGCTCAGGCCGCCCTACTCGACCCAGCGAAAAATACATGATCTGTTCTCGTCAATGGAAGCCACCGATCGTACAGAACGTATAAGGAACGGACTGATGACATTGACAGACCAGGTGCTGTTCATCGAGGATCCGTACGAACCGGGACGATACCACCCGCGCATATCAGCCTCACAGACATACATCTACAACACTCTCGGTGATTACCGGCGCTGGTGCTTTGACCGATTGTACAACGACTTTTTTTACCGCCGTCACAACGACTTCTGGCTCAGAAAAGCCATGTGGAAACTCCCCCCCCTGACCGATGCAACCGATATGCTCACGTGTGCCGAGGATCTGGGCATGATACCCCACTGCGTACCCGAAGTAATGGAGCGCCTCCGCATACTCTCACTTGAGATCCAGAGGATGCCTAAAGACCCGGTATACCGTTTCGGTGATCCGTCACATTATCCTTACTACTCGGTATGCACCACTTCTACCCACGACATGAGCGGCATTCGCGGCTGGTGGGAAGAAAACCGGGAATCGACCCAGCAATTCTATAACGAGGTTCTCGGACACGACGGTAAAGCACCCTGCTTTGCCGAGCCATGGATATGTGAAGAGATTGTCAGGATGCATCTTGCATCACCCTCAATACTATGCATACTGCCATTACAGGACTGGCTGTCAATCGACGGAACACTGCGCCGCGAGAATCCCGATGACGAACGCATCAATGTACCGGCCGATTCGCGTCATTACTGGCGTTACCGCATGCATCTGCCCCTTGAGAGTCTGTTGAAGAACACCGCCTTCAACTCTCGTCTGAAAAAAATGCTCACGGACTCGCACAGACAATAAGATGATGCAACCGTAACTGCATGACCGAAGATTTTCCTCAAAAGTGTGACAAATGTCACACTTAAAGTCGATTATTCTTTTTAAATTTGCCACAGAAACTATCTCTGCAACAAACAACAGAGCACAGACTATGGCACGAGGGAAACAGACATGCAGAATACTGAAAGAGATCCGTCGGCAGATAGCCGCGGCTAACGACATTGAGTTTATAACGTCAGAGTGCCGCTACCGTGGCGACTGCCCCGGCACATGCCCTAAGTGCGAGGCTGAGATCCGATATCTGGAACAACAGCTCCGCGCCCGCAACCTCACGGGTAAAACCGTCGCCATCGCCGGAATATCAGCAGGAATGATTCTCATGTCTGGATGTAGCGGCACAGCATCAGACAATAGAACTGATCACATATTATTGGGGTCGGTTATAGAAAATTATGAGGAACCGGAAGAGACCGATACTGCCGAAGAAGGCGAGGTGACGATAGCCGACGATTCCATTCCGTGCACTCCGTCAGATTTAGATGTTATCAAGAACGGAGAGATAGCAGATGATGATTACATAATAATAACTCCGGGAGAAGTACCCGTCGAACCACCGGCAGATCCTGATGAAAACGTCATATACCCGTGTGTTGAACAGCAACCTCAATTTCCCGGTGGTCCCGCTGAAATGCTACGCTTTATAGGTCAGCACATCAGATATCCTCAGGAGCAATTGGATGAAGGTTTTCAAGGCCGAGTTGTAGTGAAATTCTATGTAGATACATTAGGTCATGTATGTGAGCCCACAATTGTCAGAGGAAAGGGGTCCGCACTCGACAAAGAGGCGTTACGCGTTGTCAGACTTTTACCTGATTTCATTCCCGGCGAAATGAACGGACAGAAAGTCAATGTATGGATGACACTTCCCATAGTATTCAGATTACCTGAAGAGTAAATGCGACACTAAAATATACCGGATCAACTTATCTACGGAATCATGAATCAGATCAAAATAAGATACAATATATTCATAGCATTGTTTGCGTTCTCGGTTATGTACGCATACGCCAATGGAGATCCTGTAGTAAAGTATTCTTCAATTAACCGTGTGGCCAATCCCGAACCGTTATCAATATCAGAGATTCGTATTTTGCATGAACAGGTCAATATCTCTCACGTTGACGGATACAACTGCTTTGATATTACCTATAAGTTCAAAAATGAGTCAGACAAGGATTTCCCGGAAATCCATTACGGGTTCCCTATAGACTATCTTGTTGCCGATGAACAGGAAGTGTATCAGCTTGCCGACGATTATTATACTGAAAGTATGTATGAAGTCGGTTGGTGCGATAATCTGATAAAGGATGTCAGATTTAAGTTCAATGGCAAAGATCTTAGCTTTCAGTCAGCCAGAGAGAGTGTACGTGAGGCCGGATTTGTTGTCGAAACTTATGATGACGGAGAATATGTCGACTCGATTCCGACTGATGCCGTGAACCGCAGGTGGTATTACACGCAATTCTCGATGAAACCACATTCTGAGGCCACATTCAATGTACGCTATAAGGTATATGCCAATTCCAATACCGGATTATATACTGCCGACAATGATTTCTCCCTGTTCTCAAGGGCAAATGAAAAGCCTGATGAGTATATACTTAACCATCCGATGCCCTACCGATATTTTGCATCACAATTTACAATTCTATATGATTTCACTCCTGCCAGGCATTTCGGTAATGGCAGGTCTTATGTTCTGGATGTGGCTATCGACTTGTCAAATCTAACCAATCCATGGATAAAACCTGATGATGATCTCCTTATCTATACACCTCGTCTTGAACGCAGTTATTATATTGCGGCACAAGACATAAAACCAATAAACCTCACCGTATATCATTCTGACAACCGGAGTAAAAACGAAGTGGAACGGATTATCAGGCCATTCATCATTTCTGACTCCGGATACAATGTGAAAACAGACGGAGATTTCATGGAAATTGATTTCGCCGAACCGACATTTGTCTCAGACATAGCCTGCGAGATTGACACCATGCAGGTGACATCAATACAAACCGTCGTGACACTTGCCGACGGACGAGAAGAAAGATATATACACAAGTCACAGAATTATTCTGGCGATCAAATCAGATCGCCTGTACTTCTGACGATAACAGATCTGAACCACGACGGAATGCGATGGGATAAACAAGGCCTTATCTGCACAAACCACACAGGAGATTTTGATAACGACCTGTTCAAGGTCAAAAATATCAGACTGATCTTTAACCGCGTACCCTCGACATCATCACGCCAGCCGTTCGGCAATCTACGTATATTGGACGCCCGATTCACAAAACCGTGATAGAATCTCCCGCCGACAATTCTGACAGACAAAACCTCAAAATAGCGAAATAAAATACCTCAAAACAGCGAAACAAAACACCTCAAAATAGCGAAACAGCTTGTACGTATCGATTATTTCACCTATCTTTGCTGATGAATAAATGATATGTATATGAATTATCTACCACGCATCGCAGACAGAGAACTTACCAACAGGTTGAGCTATATAGGTGCAGTTCTTATAGAGGGACCCAAGTGGTGTGGTAAAACAACCACTGCCACACAACAGGCAAATAGCATACTGAAATTGCAGGATCCTGATATGAGAGAGGCTTATCTCGTCACTGCCAAAACAAAACCATCAAATTTACTAAAAGGAGCTACACCTCGATTAATAGATGAATGGCAGGATGCACCGTTGCTGTGGGATTCTGTACGTACAGTGGTTGATGAACGAGGTGGAGAGCCCGGACAATTCATTCTCACCGGCAGTAATTCTGTTAATAATAAATTGATAATGCACAGTGGCACCGGAAGAATTTCACGCATGAAAATGTATCCGATGAGTCTGTACGAATCGAAAGAATCAACCGGTGAGATTTCTATCAAGGAATTGTTTGACAATCCGGCAATGGATATTGACGGTATAATGTCAAACATGGGTGTCAATGACCTTATCCGTACGGCCTGCCGAGGTGGATGGCCGGCTTCATTGAAATTGAGGAATTCTACTGAGGCTTTGAGAATAGCAAAAGATTATCTTGATGGAGTCGCGGAATCGGATATAATAAATGTGGACGGTGTAAAACGAGACTCGGCGTTAGCTAAAGCTGTAATTCGTACATACGCTCGGAATTTGGCTACACTGGCAAAACGTGCAAATCTTCTTAAGGACGTAAATGCTATAAGCGAAGGTTGCTCGGATCGCACCTTTGATGATTATGTGAAAGCATTAACGCGACTGTTTGTGATACAGGATATCTCCGCATGGTCTCCGGCGGTCAGATCTGCAACTGTAATTCGAAAGAGCCCCAAACGATGTCTGGTAGATCCCTCGATTGCGGTTGCCGCTATGGGATTGTCACCCCGATTGCTTGAAATAGACTTAAAAACTTTCGGATTCATATTTGAATGTATGGCTATCCGCGATCTGAAAGTATACACACAGTCATTATATGGAGATATATCATATTATCATGACAGATATGACCTTGAGGCTGACGCAGTCCTGCATCTTGACGATGGCAGATATGCATTGATTGAGTTTAAACTTGGCAGTGCCGAGATCGAACTTGGAGCAAAGCATCTTATAGAAATAAAAGGACTTGTGCATAAACACAACGAAAATCAAAAACAGATAGTACTTCGCGAACCAGATCTTTTGATAGTCATCACAGGAGGTAAAACAGCCTATACTCGCCCGGATGGTGTGAAAGTAATTCCTCTTGCATGCTTGAAAGATTAAATACTCCTCCAATAATTTTTAAGACAATTGACGTTACCATTCTTACACCTACAATCTTCATATTCATAATCCTGCATTTGGATTTCCCAAAACGGCTGAACGAACAAACTCATACACTGCTCTTTCGGAGATAAAATCAAATAAAAGGCACAGAAATAGGCGATTATCATTTTTTTTATTAATTTTGCAATTGGATAATGGCAAGCCATATCCAAGACATACTGCTCAATAGCTTCACAATCACCACCACAAGTAAAAGAGCAATCATCAATATTGGGACTGCACCCATACGGGCGCAGACATCCCATATTTGATGATGGTTTGTGGTGAACCGTGAAGCGTATGGCAAATGTCTGCGCTTTTTTAGTAACCAAAAACAGGAAATATGAAAAGAATATTATTGGGAATTACGTTAATCACTCTGTTTATATCATGTAGCAAATCGCCAGAAGATAAAGTAAGTGTCTTGATTGAAGAAGATATAAAGAAAATATTATATCATCCCGAGACATACAACCCAGCGGAAACACAAGTTGATAGCGCATTCACTCCTTTTGATGATCCAACATTTTATGAAAAGACAATGCAATTATGTAGGTTAGCAATGTCTATTGACGAATATGACAGAAATATGAAGGATGCAAAATCTTCAATGTCTATTTGGAGTGGACCGTATCAAACTGCTTATGGTAGGAATAATTATCAGGAAGCAAAAGAGGATTATGACAAGAACACACAGAACAAGAAAAATGCAGAGAAAAAAGCAAAGAAACTTGTAATTGAACTGAAAAACATGCAAGATCAAGGACGGCAGTTTATAGGTTTTAAAGCCCGACATCGTTATCGTGCAGATAACAATTCCGGTCAAACGTTTTTTGGAGAAATGAAGTATCTGTTTGACAAGGATATAAACAAGATTATTGCTTCATATGATATGGATGATGATGAATATAAAGCCGTACAATTTATTTATAAGCAAATACTCAGCAAAGATGAATCGGTAGATGATAAGTATTTCGATGATAATAAAGTATTTGAAAAAACAAAATAGCGTGAAACAAAACACCTCAAACTACATTAGAATATGAAAAAAATAATAGCAGGCATTATTCTCGTTTTGGTCGCCATATGTGCATATGCTCAAAAGGATGTAACGCAATTTCTCGGTATTCCTATTGACGGTAGTAAGTCAGCCATGATCCAAAAGTTAAAGTCCAAAGGCTTTAGAGCGAACTCTTACAAAAAAGACGTCTTAGAAGGAGAGTTTAACGGCGTGGATGTCAATATACATATTGCAACTAATGGTGATAAAGTTTGTCGTATAATGGTATGCGATGCCAATCCCGTTGACGAACGTTCCATACAGATTCGTTTCAATAACTTGTGCCGTCAATTTGAGAAGAATCCCAAATATATGTCAATAGGGGACCACCTAATACCAGATGACGAGGATATCGCTTACGGCATAACGGTAAATAATAAACGTTATGAAGCCGTTTTTTATCAATACCCCGCAGAATTATCAGATACAACACTTCTGCGAAAAAAGTTATTGCCTATTATATTGGAGAAATATACGCTCGAGCAACTTGCGAATCCAACAGTGTGGAAAACCCATGCTCGGATGACCCCTTAGACCAGGTTGGATTGACCCCTTAAAATATTTTGAATTGACCCCTTAAAACGTTCTGGCCGACGGGG
>CAJUBL010000070.1 GCA_910584665.1 uncultured Muribaculaceae bacterium
AAGGGTACAACGGTTTTCGAGACCGTCCCGATCGACCGCTCCGGCATCTTTCCTGATAGCGGTTTACTTTAACAGGGGACAAAGGTAGCTCTTTCGGGTGATATGTGCAAATTTTTTCTGTTTTTGTTTCTGTTTTTTTACGGTTGTATTGCCGGTCTGCGGCTGTTTATCCGATCTTATGGTATTCAAAACCTTGCTCGGCGAGATAGACGGGATCGTAGATGTTGCGCCCGTCTATGATTATGGGCTGACGCATACTACACCTGAGCACCGGAAAAGACGGACTGCGGAATTG
This sequence comes from uncultured Muribaculaceae bacterium, assembly GCA_910584665.1. Classification (GTDB taxonomy): domain Bacteria; phylum Bacteroidota; class Bacteroidia; order Bacteroidales; family Muribaculaceae; genus JAAVFS01. The sequence goes on from CAJUBL010000070.1 coordinate 296, forward strand.
CTTCCACTCGGTGACAAGAAGAAGCGCGTCAGCATCAATCACGGCATCGTACATGTCGGTACCGTAACTCACAGCATCTCCCAGGCGTCGGCGGCATTCGTCCATAGCTATGGGGTCATATACACGCACATTGGCTCCGGCGTCAAGCAGACTGTCTATGAGAACCAGAGACGTGGCCTGGCGCATGTCGTCTGTCTCAGGCTTGAATGCGAGCCCCCAGATGGCGATATTGAGTCCGCGGAGTGATCCGAGCCTGTCGGTAAGTTTATTGAACAGGACGAGTTTCTGTGACTCATTAACGGCCTCCACGGCCTCAAGAACACGCATAGTATATCCCGCCTGACGGGCTGTGCTGATGAGAGCCCTGACATCTTTCGGGAAACAAGAACCGCCGTATCCGCATCCCGGATAAAGGAATTTTGAACCTATGCGCGTGTCCGATCCCACTCCTTTACGCACCATATTGACGTCAGCACCTACAAGCTCACAGAGATTGGCAATGTCGTTCATGAAAGATATACGTGTGGCAAGCATCGAGTTGGCGGCATATTTTATCATTTCGGCCGACGGTATATCGGTGAAAATCATCCGGTCACTTACCATGAAGAATGGCTTGTACAGTCTGGCCATTACGCGACGCGCACGCTCCGAGTCCACGCCCACCACGACACGGTCCGGAGACATGAAATCCTTAATAGCCGCACCTTCTTTAAGAAACTCGGGATTGGAGGCTATATCGAACGGCACGTCAGTTCCACGCTTCAGCAATTCCTCCTCAACCACAGCCCTGACCTTGGAGGCAGTACCTACCGGAACCGTCGATTTGGTTACAAGAAGCTTGTAGTCGCTGATGCATCGGCCGAATGTACGCGCTACCTCGAGAACATAAGAGAGATCGGCCGAACCATCCTCATCAGGCGGTGTGCCTACAGCCGAGAACACAATTTCAACACCGTCTATGACATCAGCGAGAGAGGTTACAAACGACAGGCGTCCGGCTTCGACATTCCGGGCGACCATCTCGGCAAGTCCAGGTTCATAAATAGGAATTACGCCCCGGTTCAGGCGATCTATTTTCACGGCATCTATATCCACACACGTGACATTATTGCCCATCTCGGCAAAGCAAGTGCCCGAGACAAGACCGACATATCCGGTTCCGACGACAGCTATATTCATTTCTTAGAGTACATTTGGGTTTCGAGATACAAAAGTACAAAAAAACGTCAAAGAACATAATTTCCCGGCAGAGATTTACAAACTTGAGGAGCGCGGCTTTCACAAGTCGCGCTCCTCGTTTTGTCTAATTAAAATTGTGGTTTTTAACCGGAGGTAAAGGTAGTTACTAATTTTTGAAATTACCCCCCCCGTTAAAATTTGTTAATTATTTACTTTGCGTATTTTCACCCGATTTCACACTGCTGAATACGACCGGCAATGTGTAATAGACCGAAACAGGCTTGCCATTGAGTTTGCCCGGAATGTACCTGGGCAACATATTGACAACCCTCAGAGCCTCGGCATTGAACGCTTCGGTGCTGCCACGCAAAATCTCGGCATCGCGTACCGAACCGTCGGCACCGACAACAAACCTGACGACTACCCTGTGTCGTCCCGTATTCTTAAGCTCACTCTCCGGATACCTGATGTTCTCTGACAGGAACTTCATCAGAGCAGCATCACCACCGGGAAACTGAGGCATCTCTTCGACCGATGAAAGAACCGTTTTATCGGCCTGCACATCATCCTTCCCGAAAGTACCGTAACCGATGACAACAACCTCCTTATCATCTTTAAGCGCGTTTCCCGCCGGCCGGGGTTTTATCGTTATCGTTTCGCCCGGCTTATACATTTCAATGTGTATCTGGTCAGGATCCTTTTTTACAGTGATGCTTTTTATTGAATCAGGATTGACCGTATCGAGGCTGCGGGTACTTTCTTTTCCGTTTATAAAAATTATCACATTCCGGTCAGATTTGCCATTGACGGTAACCGTAGTCCCGACCGGTGCCGCCGGCCCGGTGGTCTCGTCACGTGATCCACTGACTGCAGTTTGTGGTTCTACAACATTTTGCATACCTTTGTCAGCGTCGGAGATACTCCCGTCTTTATCACCGGCGGTTACCGACAGATCGATAGCCGACACCGAGTCGATGGCACGGGCTACGAACGGGAGGTTAATACTGAGCAGTGCTACAGCTACTGCGGGAACAAGAGCAAGCACACGCACCCGGCGCGACTTGCATGAAACTGGATTAAGCATCATGGTGATACGTTTTTTAAGATTACTATGATTAAGGCTGTTGGCGAGGACTGGAAAACTTCGGCCTACAGCCTTTTTAATTAAAAGCATCTGGTAGTCACGCTGATTGTCGATACGGTCTATGACCGCACGGTCAGCCTCAAATTCGTGAACAGCACGGAGCGAAGATGTCATGAGCCACGCAGCCGGATTATACCACATCACGATCTCAAACATACGCGCCACCAGCAGGTCTATACGATGATACCGCTCAAGATGGGCCGTTTCGTGAGTAAGTATAAGGTCACGGTACCGGCAATAGTCATCACGGTTCATTACAATATACCGGCACCAGCTGAACGGAGCGACCGAATTGTCGTCGATAATCGCTACCATATATTTCCCATAAGGGATTTTCTCTGCCGCTGATGTCATACGGAATAGCCTCACCACGGCGACAACCGTCATCACAGTGACCATAAAGACTCCGGCAAGATATATTCCGGCCAGTATCCATGTCCACAAAGGAACCGAAGCCTCCTCATCCACAATGACAATCCCGGCCATCACAGGCAGGCCGGCTTCAGCCATTCCTCCGGCACCGGCATCCTGTCCGGCACCGGGCGACAGATCAGCCAAAGGCAATACCGCCGCCAGCAGATAACAGAACATAATCACCGCACGATTGAACCGCGGCTGGTTGTCACCGGCCATAGCCAGACTGTATGCCAGATAAAGACATAGCAGAATCAGCCCCGATACAAGGGTATAACTTATCCAGCTTCCCATAACAGCTACTTATTATTCTCGATCATTGCGATCAGTTCCTTCAATTCATCGACAGTTACCTTCTCCTCCTCGACGAGAGCCGACACCGCACCGAGATAGTTGTTGTTGAAGTACCCTTTCACAAGCTGCATAAGTGAACGGTCACGGAACTCCTCTTTGGGCCTCGCCGCCCGGTAACAGTAAGATCCGCCTATCGACTCGTGGGTTACATATCCCTTGTCTTCAAGACCTCGTATCACGGTTGAGACCGTATTGAAATGAGGCCTCGGATCCGGATATCGCTCCACAAGCTGACGCACAAACTGTGGTCCGTTATCCCAGAGCATCTGCATAACCTCCTCCTCGCGGGGGGTCAGGTCTGTTTTTTTCCTTCCTTTCTTTGCCATAACTAAAAAATTAGTTTCACGACGCAAAGGTGTAACTATTTTTTTAGTTATCCAAATTAATTCCTGTTTTTTTCAATAAAAAATTTCAGGACATCCCTATCAGACCAGACATCACACGGTCAGTCTGCACGACACACCGCGCCTCCGCCGCCCCGCAAACCACCCATAACATCCCTAAAATGGTATTTGATTGGGTGTTATTCATAAAAAAAATGAAAAAACTTATGCAATAATTGTTGGTAATTGAAAAAAAAGTGTGATATTTGCACTGCAAAAGCGAGGCCCCCTTCATAAGGGGTCTCTTATTTGTGCCGAAAATCATACATTCTATTAATATATAAACTCGTTACAACAATGACAAAAGCTGACATCGTAAACGAAATTGCAAAATCGACCGGCATAGAGAAGGCCGCTGTCCTCGAGACCGTCGAGAAGTTCATGGAAGTAGTAAAAGACTCTCTGTCACACGGCGAGAACGTATACCTGCGCGGTTTTGGTAGCTTCATCATCAAAGTCCGTTCAGAGAAGACCGCCCGCAATATCTCAAAGAACACCACCATCATTATCCCCGAGCACAAGATCCCCGCATTCAAGCCCGCCAAGGTGTTCATGGAGGAAGTGAAGTAATCGCCGCCCGTAAGGAGACGAACAATACAATCAACCATATACTCTAACTAAAATCCAGCTAACAATGCCAAGCGGAAAGAAAAGAAAAGGCCACAAGATGGCCACACACAAGCGTAAAAAACGTCTGAGAAAGAATCGTCATAAGAAGAAATAAGACAGGTCTCCAAGGCAACCAGTCCACCCCACCGTGTGTCATGCTGACACAGGCCCCGGGTGAGCGTGACCGAGACCATAGGGAAGACATCCCGTCTTGTTCTATCGACGATAACAGAACGCAATATACCGGACAGACTTATTGTATGAGGACCTGTAGCATATGGGGATTCCTGACAATAAGTTTGTTCGCCGCGTTTTTATCAGTCCACTGTTATTTTATAAATCAAACTTCCGCAAGTCCATATATGCATCCGCAAAAGGACGACACCGGCAACAGCCGGCATCCGATCCGAGAAGGCATGCGGAAACACAATTAAACAATCTGATCCACGGTAATGAAAAGCGAACTCATCGTAGACGTACAGTCAAACGAGGTCTCGATAGCACTCCTCGAAGACTCGCGACTGGTCTCCCTCCAGAAGGAGAGCCGTTCGCAGGCCTATGCTGTGGGCGACATATATCTGGCCAAGGTAAAGAAACTGATGCCGGGACTCAATGCCGCCTTTGTCAACGTAGGCTACGAGAAAGACGCTTTCCTTCATTATCTCGATCTTGGCTCCCACTATGCCTCCTACAACAGCTTTCTGACGCAGTTGCTCGGCGAAGACCGCCGTCGCATTCCTCCGATTTCAAAAGTCAGGCTGTTGCCGGACATCGACAAGCACGGCACCATATCCGACCAGCTGACCGCCGGGAAAGAGTTACTGGTACAGATCGTCAAGGAACCCATATCTTCAAAGGGACCGCGACTCACGACCGAACTGGCTTTCACCGGCCGCTACATGGTACTGATGCCATTCAGCGATAAAATTTCGATCTCCCAAAAGATTAAAAGCACAGAAGAGAAACACCGCCTGCGACAGCTTATATCCAGCATCAAGCCACGCAACTTCGGCGTGATCATACGCACAAGTGCCGAGGGAAAAGGCGCGGCCGAGCTCGTAGGCGAGCTCAAAACACTTCTGCAGTGCTGGAATGACACCATATCACGCGCACAGCGAGCCACGGCGCCGGCACTCATCTTCGAGGAAGAAAGCCGCATCGTAGGTGTATTGCGTGATATCTTCTCTCCGACATTCGAAAATGTATGGGTCAACGATCCGGATGTCAAAAACCAGATCGAGAAGTATGTAAGCATCATTGCACCCGAGCGGGCATCCATCGTGAAGCTCTACAATGACGACACCCCCATTTTCGACCATTTCAACATTACGAAGCAGATCAAGTCATCATTCGGCAAGACTGTATCATTCAAATCGGGTGCCTACATAATCATAGAGCACACCGAGGCACTGCATGTCATTGACGTCAACTCCGGAAACCGTGCAAAGGCCACAAACGACCAGGAGAGCAATGCCCTTGATGTCAATCTCAGAGCCGCCGACGAGATAGCCCGGCAACTGAGACTGCGCGATATGGGCGGAATCATCGTCATAGATTTCATTGACATGAACAAGTCGGAGCACCGCCAGCAGCTGTTCGACCACATGCGCGAGATCATGGCCAATGACCGCGCCCGCCACAACATACTGCCGCTAAGCAAGTTCGGCCTGATGCAGATCACCCGCCAGCGCGTACGTCCGGCAATGGATGTCATCACCACCGAGTCCTGCCCGTCATGCTTCGGCAAAGGCGAGATACAACCATCGCTTCTGTTTACAGATGTGCTCCACGAGAAACTCGGATATCTCGTCAGGGATCTCAAGGTAAACAACTTCATAATGTATGTCCACCCATATGTCGATGCCTACCTGAAAAAAGGGCTTCTGTCGACATACCGCCGGTGGCGCATGGCAATAGGAGGTTCATGGCGTATCGTAGCCGACCAGTCGCTCGCCTACCTGCAGTATCGCGTTGTCGACAAAAACCATGTCGAGATCGACATTAAGGAGGAGAAAGATCTCGACTCGTCGGCCTCCAAATCAAAAAACAAAGCCAGGAATCGAGTGAAGGAAGCATAAACTCCACTCACAGATAATTCAAGCGGCGTATACCCCGACCCTTATCAGGAGTCACGGTATACGCCGCTAAAGTCATAACACCCCCGGCCGGAACATGTCCTGCCGGAGGTGTATATGTATCACTACATTATTCCGCTGTCAGCCTTAAGTCAATCCTGCGGTGCGAATATCACAATGCGGTTCCAGTCATTGGTATCGTAGGGCTGAACCGAGCTGCCCTCGGCGTTGATGGAAAGACGGTCACCCTTGACACCGTACTTCTTTGTGAGCGCGTCATAGACAGCCTGTGCACGGCGTTCAGACAGAGCCTTATTGTATTCGGCGGTACCGGTGCCCTTGTCAGCATAACCCTGGAGCACTACATTCATATCGGGATTAGCTTTGAGGTACTCGGCAAGATTGAATACATTGACCATCTCATCGTCGGCTATATCGGCCGAATTGATACTGAAACGCACAGTAGCCAGCATAGGCGGATAGTTGATCTCGACAGCCTCTACGACCTGTGTCTCCGGGCAAGGCAGCTGCGACTCAGCGACAGCGAGAGCGGCGGCTGTAGTGGCAAGATCGGCACGCAGTGAGTTGACCTGATCATTGAGCGATGCCACATAAGCCAGATCGTTACATCTGTTGTAGGCCTTATAGTCACGGCCGCCGAAGTTTATGTTGAAACCTCCGAGAGCTGTGATATTCAGGTCAACAGGATCGCCATAGGCACACAGATTGAAATTGTCTCCGTAAAACTGTGCACGCCCCTCGAGGAAGAAATCCACATAGCTGCAGAGACGGAAACGCATCTGGATACCGGCAGATACCGGCAGAGTCCATGAATTATGTTTCAGCTCGTCCGGATTATGCATGATATTCTTGCCCGGAGACTCAAAATCAAAGGCATAGGTACCGCCGATACCCACAAACGGCACGAGACTGAATACACGCTCTGAGTTGACTCCGCCGATCGAATTGAACATGTCCCACATAAAGTCGAAATTGGCATTGATATATTTAGCCTTGTTCTCACCGTCATTCTTCCACTTCATATTGGAATACTGGAAATCGAGCCGGACACCTAAATAGGGCGAGAACCATTTACCCACACCTATATTGTAGGCAGGAGTGAGCTGATGCTTGCGGCCGTCACCGGTACGGTTTTCGAAAAACGGTGAGTTGATACCGGCACCGAGCTGTAAGAACCAGTTGTCACTGCGGTCCGTGTAATAATGTGTCTTACACGAGGCGTCGGTGACCACGACCTGTTCCTGTTCAACCAGGATGGCATTCTGTGCCGAAAGTTGACTGGCAGCGACAAGGGCTCCGCCACCTGCTGCAATGACCATAAACAAACGTGTTTTCATAGATAAATAGTTTTATTGTGAATAATCTGTTCTGTTTTCAATCGTCTGATAAAATAACAAGGCGCAGGTTCCAAAAGTTCAGAACCCGCGCCCCGATCATAATTTCAGTCCGTACACGTCAGTCAAATACACCCTGTATGCTTTCGGCGGGCTCTGACTCATCGTTATACTCACCATAGTACTCACGCTCACACAGATCGACATCGGCAGGGAAGGTAAAGCGGGAATCCTGAGTATAGGGCAGAGAGGGATCATTGTATACACGCTTCATATACTTGCCGTATATAGGCAATGCCATCGCGGCACCCTGACCGTGGGCCATCGTGTTGAAGTGGATATAACGTTCCTCCCCGCCTACCCACGTACCTGTCACGAGGTCGGGGGTAAATCCCATGAACCATCCGTCCGAATTGGAATTGGTCGTACCGGTCTTACCTCCCATCTGCGCTGTTAGATTATACGGTGAACGGCGCAGCCTGTTGCCGGTACCGCCGTCAACGACATTGAGAAGCATCGAGAGAATACGCCAGTAGGCGGTCTCCGATATGACTTCGGTGTGGTTAGGCGTAAACTCGGAGATTATATTACCGTTAACATCGGCTATAGCAGTGACAAAAACAGGATCGACACGCATACCGCGGTTGGAGAATGCCGTATAGGCTCCTACCATCTCCCTGACCGAAACATCACAGGGGCCGAGGCAGAGCGACATAACAGGATCAAGCCTGTTGGTGATACCGAAGTTATGCATCGTCCTCACCAGTGTCTGAGGCGACAGCTGGCTCATGAGGCGCGCCGATATCCAGTTATTGGAATTGGTCAGCGCCCAGCGCAGAGTCACCATCTCTCCCACACAGGCCGAGCCTGAGTTGCGGGGAGACCACGGACGGCCTGATTCATCGATTATCGTAGGCTGGTCGTTCAGCATCTCGTCACATGGAGTGAACCCCTCCTCCATCGCATAGGTATACAGAAACGGCTTGACAGTCGAACCGATCTGCCGGCGACCTGTCGACACCATGTCATACTGGAAGTGACTGAAGTCAGGACCGCCCACATAAGCTTTCACATGCCCCGTGCGCGGATCCATAGACATCATTCCCGTACGCAGAAAATGCTTATGGTACAGTATCGAATCACGCGGTGTCATAACCGTATCAACCGGACCGTCATAGCTGAAGATATTCATATCCACCGGAGTATTGAATGCCTTCTCTATATCGGCCTCCGGAATCCCCGCCTTGTGCATCAGGCGGTAGCGGTCGCTCTGCCTTACAGCCGTGGCTATAAGCCGGTCGAGCTGAGATCGGGGCAACTCCTCGCGGTTCGTGGTATAAGGAGCACCCGCAACACCTTTTTTCTCCCGGAAAAAAGCCTTCTGGAGATCCCTCATGTGCTCATCCACGGCATCTTCGGCATAACGCTGCATGCGCGAATCGATCGTAGTGTATATCTTCAGGCCGTCACTGTAGACATCATAGAATGTTCCGTCAGGCCTGGGATTCTTGTCGATCCAGCCGAAGAGAGGATCAGTCTCCCAGGCGATGGAATCATCGACATACTTCTGACCTTCCCATGCCATATACTTCGAACGGTCGGGACGGTGGGCCGTCAGCATACGGCGCAGTTCCTCACGGAAGTATGGAGCCAGACCGTCCTTGTGATCGACACGGTGAAAACTGAGCGTGAGCGGAAGCTGTTTGAGCGAGTCGGCCTCGGCGCGCGACAACCTGTCGGCCTTGACCATCTGGTCAAGGACCGTATTGCGACGCAGGCGCGTACGCTCGTTCTGTCTCACCGGATTATAATAGGCAGGATTCTTCACCATACCCACAAGTGTGGCGGCCTCCTCGACCGACAGATCCTCCGGCTCCTTGCCGAAATAGACGTGGGCCGCCGTCTTTATACCTACAGCATTGTACAGAAAATCAAACTGATTGAGATACATCTTGATAATCTCGTCCTTAGAAAAATTGCGCTCAAGCTTCACAGCAATCATCCATTCGACCGGTTTCTTGAACGCACGGTCAAACATACCTTCCGACTCGGGCGAGTACAGCTGCTTGGCCAGCTGCTGGGTGATCGTCGATCCGCCGCCGGCATTCTTGTTCTGCATCAGTATAGTCTTCACCAGCACACGCATGACCGCACGCATATCAATGCCCGAATGATCTTCAAAGCGGGAGTCCTCTGTAGCTATCAGAGCGTCAATGACATGGGGAGAGATCTCCGAATAGTCGGCATACACACGGTTACCGGTATTACGGAAATAGCGACCCAGTTCCTGACCGTCGGCCGAGTAGATCACCGAGGCAAACTTGTCGGTAGGATTGCGCAGCTCCTCTATAGGCGGCATATAGCCTATCATCCCGTTATATATCAGTACGAACAGCAACACCACAAGCATAAATCCCACGGCAAAAAGTGACCACAGTGTCGTAATCACTTTGTTATTGCGCTTTATCGTCTTTTCCGTCTTCTGTTTCATGTAGATATAATTAGACTGCAAAGTTAACACTTTGACATGGAATATTGAACGGTTTAAATATTTTTTGTAACTTCGCAACTATGAATAAAATGCAACATATCAAAAGACGCTTCTTCGCCATGCGCAACGGCGCAGTAGCCGAGAGTCTCCGCCGCCAGGGAGCTCCATACCGTATCATTTTCGGACTCAATCTTCCACAGCTATCCGAGATCGCCCGGGACTTCGGTCCCGATGCCGACCTCGCCATACTGCTCAGAGACAATACTACGACACGAGAGAGCATGCTGATAGCCCCCATGCTGTATCCGGCCGACAGCCTGACGGCCGGTCAGGCCTACGAGTGGCTCGCTGACGCCCCTACGACAGAGGTTATTGATGTGGCATGCCTTAAACTGATCAGACATATCCCGGAACCGTACGAAGTAATATCCCGTCTTGCCGGCAGCGAAATCCCGCTTCACCGGTATGCCGCCATACGCTTAGGCGCCAATATTCTGCCCGACTGCATGGATCTCGTCGAGAAAACAGCCCGCCGGGAGTCACAGAGACAGGACAACATGACTCTGGGCGCCTGCCTTATGCTGCTTGATGACATCGAGTGGCGCCGCGAGGAGTGCAGGCAGGATAACACCGAACACATGTAGCCTGTCATCCACAATTGCACCGGAGCAGATTCTGACACGGCAGCCACGCCGGATCAACGTAATAATACTCACCTCGGAAAAATGAAGACAAGCTTGCATTTTTCTCTCGACTTATTCGTATTTTTGTACGCGAATTCAATCAGACCGATTATTTTACTTTAATGAAAAAAATTGTATTGGCAATGGCATGCGCCATAGCAACTTCAGCAACAGGCATGGCTCAGGAACACCTCAAAAGCCTGAACCCGGCCTACTTTGACAAGTCGACTCCCGCCGGAACCGACTTCTTCACACACATCAACAAAGGATGGCAGGAAGCACATCCCCTTACCGCCGAGTACTCACGATACGGCCAGTTCAACGTTCTCAATGACGAGAGCGAGCGCCGCGTCAAAGAGATAGTAACAACCCTCGGAGCCACCGATCCCAAGCCAGGAACCATAGCCCACAAGGTGTGGACCATCTACAGCCAGGCCATGGACTCGACACGCCGCAACGCCGAGGGAGCCGCACCCATCAGAGCAGATCTGGCCAGAATCGAAAATACCCCCCACGAGGGAATGGAAGATCTCTTTCTATGGATGCACGCCAACTACGCCAGCCCGTTCTTCGGTGCCGGCCCCATGGAAGACCTTGCCAACTCCAATGCCTATGCCATGTATGTGAGCGGCGGCAGCATCGGCATGGGCGACCGGGACTACTACCTGCTTGACGACGAGAACAACCGTAAAGTACGCGAAGCATACCGGAAACTCATCGAGAAACAGATGATGAATGCCGGATACTCTAAAAAAGACGCCCGCCGCATCGTCCGTAACGTAATGAAGATCGAGACCGCCATCGCCGACTCGACCAAGACACGTGAGGAGAGCCGTGACATCCCTGCAATGTACAATCCCCGCTCCATAGACCAGCTCAAGGAGATGTATCCCCACATCAACTGGGACCGATTCTTTATCGAGACCATGGGCATAGCCACCCCCGAGAATGTAATCGTCACAGACATCAGGACCGTAGCTCAGGCCGACAGACTGATGTCCGAACTCTCCGACCGCGAGATCAAGGACTACTACCTGTGGAAATATGTCGCACAGGCCCAGAACAGACTTAGCGACAGGTTTGCCGACGCAGCATTCGAATTCAGCAAGGTACTGAGCGGAGCTCAGGAACAGCGCCCACGCTGGAAACGCGCTCTCGGCGCCACCGAAGGCATACTCGGCGAAGCCATAGGCGAACTGTATGTGGAGCGCTACTTCCCCGAGTCGTCCAAACAGTACATGCTTGATCTCGTAGAGAACCTGCGCACGGCTCTCGGCAAACACATCATCAACCTCACCTGGATGAGCGACGATACTAAACTTAACGCAATCAAAAAGCTGAACGCTTTCACCGTTAAGATAGGTTATCCCGACAAATGGAAAGACTACTCGTCAATGGAAATCGACCCCGCACTCTCCTACTACGAGAACATGCATAACGCCTCGATGTGGCATCAGGCCGAGACATACGCCAAGTGGGGTAAACCGGTCGACCGTTCAGAATGGGGAATGACTCCGCAGACCGTAAACGCCTACTACAATCCACTGGCCAACGAGATCGTATTCCCCGCCGGCATCCTGCAGGCACCATTCTTTGACCCAGAGGCAAGCGACGCCGAAAATTACGGTGGCATAGGCGTCGTGATAGGCCACGAGATGACCCACGGATTTGACGACCAGGGCCGCAACTTCGACCTCAACGGCAATATGGTCAACTGGTGGACACCAGAAGATTCCGAAGCATTCGCCGAGCTGACCAAAGGCCTTGTAGCACAGTTTGACGCTGTCGAAGTACTTCCCGGCCTGCACGCCAACGGCACCTACACACTCGGAGAGAACATAGCCGACCAGGGCGGACTGCGCGTATCGCGCACAGCCTTCCTCGACGCCCAGAAGAAGAAAGGCATAGACATAACATCGCCCGAAGCCAGAATTGACGGTTACGATCCCATGCAGGTATTCTACATGAACTACGCCAACATCTGGGCCAACAACATCCGTCCTGAAGAGGCCCGTAATCTCACCATCAGCGATGTACACTCGCTCGCAAAGAACCGCGTGAACGTATCGCTACGTAACATCACCCCCTTCCTTGAAGCATTCAGCATCACCGAAGGCCAGCCCCTCTACCTCCCGGCCTCCGAACAGGTTGTGATCTGGTAACACCACAGACAACTACCATAACAGGGTGTATCATTACAAAATGTACATGATACACCCTGTTTCATTTTCCTACGGTCAGACTCAGGATTAGCAGGCATATAGATGCCGCTCCGGCGAAAACAACAGAAAAGCCGGATCCGTCATACGACTGAAATCCAGCTTTTCACTTTCCATTGCTTTCATCTGTCACCCTCCGGAAAAGGGCCGCAGTACCCCCGTGGGGAGTCGAACCCCAATCGTTGGAACCGGAATCCAATATTCTATCCAT
>CAJUBL010000071.1 GCA_910584665.1 uncultured Muribaculaceae bacterium
GGACAGTCCCTCAGAGCGAGGGCATTGTCCCGGGGGGTCTCTGTTTTATCCACCCCCCCACGCCCCCGCGCCGGTCTGTTCCCGCGGCTGCTGATGCGGAGGCTTTTTATGACTTTAGTGGTGGTGATGTTTATTTTTGTGTTTGTGTTTATGTTTATGTTTATGTTTATGGTGCTTTTGTGGCTTGTGGTGATGATGATCACCCCATTCATATTCGTTTTCTACACCCCAGTAGCTTCGAGTGGTACCGCAACTGCTTAGTATATCGGTAGCTGTTACTGTCACTATCACGATAAGCAGTGATGTGATGAGTCGTTTATAGCTGATGTGTTTCATATAACTATAACGTAGGTGTCCGGCTTATTGTTTATCGGGACCTGGATATTGGTGTTTGTTTTTTGTCGCTTTGCCGTAGGCTATGGCGTGTGTCGGGCAACGGTGATAACACCGGAGGCACAGGGCACAGTTGTCATGCCACTGAGGTCTGTTATTTATGTCGGATGTTATATTGTCCATAGGACATTGACGGACGCATTTTCCACAGGATATACAATCATCGGTTATATGAAACGGTCGTGGTGACATGGCGTGTCTGATGAACCATGGATAAATTATGTGGCTTTTTATCCATGCAAACTTTCCGGTGTCCATCAGATCGTCATCTTTGTGGCTTATAATACGGTTGTATGCAGTCTTGATGCGTTCCTGTGCATTAGTGATTTTCCATCTGGCTGTTGTGTCGGAGTCGGTATCAAATCCTTTCATCAGCACATAGGTATTGGGCATTATGACGGATGTTGTACTCATTGTTTTCCATCCGCGTCGTTTGAGAAGTTTACGCCATTGTGTCGCTGTTGTTCCGGTATCATCGCCACATGTCACGACGAGATGGTGTTCAAGTCTGTCAGCGTCTGTTATATTGCATTCATTTATGAATCTGACGATTACCGGTGGAATACCCCATGAGTATACCGGAAATATCCAGACGATCGTCTGATCGGTCGGGTCTGGTGTTATTTTATTCTGAGCCGGATCTGTGAGTAGCTGGTGCTCAAGTTTTATTGCCGGTGCTGACAGTAATTCTGAAAGTTTAACGGCAATAGACTCGCTATTGCCGTTACCTGAAAAGTATATTATCATAATGGTTGATCAGACGATGGTGACTTGTGTGGCTCCGTAACCGTATTCCTGGAATGAAGCATCCTGGACAAGATGACCTTTATAGCGGTGATTGAGTTCTTTCATGATGGCATTACGAAGCACACCTTCGCCTTTTCCGTGAATGAAGACGATGCGTTGTCCATGGTGACGCATGTTCTGATCCATAACGCGTCGGAACTCGTCGATCTGCAGATTGAGCATGTCGGCCGGTGATAGTCCGCTGGTGTTGTCAATCAGCTCATTAATATGTAGATCCACTTCGATTATCTCTCCGTTGCGTTTGTCTGATTTTTTTAACTGTCGTCTGACTACGGGTTTGCGGTCGACAGAGCGTTTCTGTTTCAGTGCTTTCTCAAGCTGGCTGCTGTCGACATTATGCTGCCGTTGCGGACGGTCTTCTTTTACAAGATCGTAGGCGATGACCGGTGTGTCGAAGTATGGATTGTCGTGAAAACAGTGCAACTTGAAAAAACGTGTCGCATCAAAGTTGTATTCGATAATAGCCGGATTTTTGAGTTCATACGGTCTGTACTGCTTGAATGCGATGTACTGTAAGGCGATATGATCGATGTCGGCGAGCATATCGTTTGTGATGCTGTCTATACGTAGCTGTATGTTTGGCTCGACGATTCCGGCATATCGGGTTGTCCATCCGTTACTGCCGTCGGCTCGTGTCATGTAGCTGAAATACAGATAGTAGTTGGAGTCATTAACGAGATATGCGTCGAATGTCGTAGTGTTAAGGTGTTTTATCTCGGCAGGTTCGTATCCAAGGACGAGATTGAGTTTATTGCCACCGGTTGTCTCGGATGTATCAATATCGGGATCGGTGCTTATTGTGGTGCCGGCATCGGCTGCGACCGCAACAGCGGGAGCGTTGACGGTAGCAGCTGTGGAATGTGATTTCAGGGATTTGTCTTTATTCTTAGCTGGAGCAGGGCTGTCGTCGACAACCACGCATTCCTTCAGCAGTACAGGTATTTCAAATCCGTCGCTATCTTCTACGTGAGCAATATTACCGTCAATCCGGATGATGCGACCTCCGCCCACCGAGTTTAGAAAACGTACAATATCTCCTGTCTTAGCCATATTATTTTTTATTTGAATCAATTTCTTTTATAAGAGTCTCGACGGCTGTCTTCAGTTGCAGATCTTCGCCTTTCACTACGGTCGCCGGATCGTTGTCGACAAGAATGTCCGGGTCGAGCTGTGTGTTTTCGAGATAGTTGCCTTGTGCTGTGCGATATCCTATGACCGGTATACCGAATATGAGTGTCGGGTCCTGCATGGTGATCCAGTTTACACTTGTCATAGTACCGGCGACGGGCATGCCTACGAGTTTGCCTATTCCTTTGTGTCTGTAGACCCATGGTGTGCCGTGTGCATTGGAGTAGCATGCCTCACACTGCAGCATGATGCTGGGTTTGTTCCACCGACGGCTTGGCATGTCGCACGATTCGATGCCGCGAATTTCCTGAGTGAGATATTTTTCACCGGAGAAGAGTACTTCGATATCTTCATGCATGCGTCCGCCGCCGTTCCAGCGTATATCGATGACAATTCCTTCCCTATTGTTGTATTTCCCGAGTATGTCGGCGTATATGGGCCGGAAACTGTTGTCGTTCATAGATGCGATATGGACGTATCCGAGACGGCCGTCAGACCAGCGGTCGACATCGGCGGCGCGCTGTCTGATCCATCGACGGTACAGGAGTGAGTTCTGTGTACCGGTGCTGATCGGTTTGACTGTCTCGCTGACAATCGACCCATCGGGCAGGGTGAAGGTTACACGGGTCTTTTTGCTTGTAAGATCGTTGAATATCGCCGCATGGTCTGCCCGGGAATCAATAGTCTGTCCGTTAATTGCTGTTATGACTGAGCCGGGAACCATTTTGCTGGATGCGAGGTCAAAGGGGCCGTCTGTAATGATTTCATCGACTTTGAGTCCGTCGCCAGAGTACTTCATGTCGTATAGCAGACCGAGTACTGCGGTTCGGTCGTCCTGACTTCCGGCCGCCGGGCGGTAACGACCACCGGTGTGGGAGACGTTGAGTTCGCCAAGCAGTTCGCTCAGCATCTCGGCATAGTCATAATTGTTGTTTATATGCGGGAGGAATCGACGGTAGCTTTTTACCATCCTGTCCCAGTCGACGCCATGCATGTCTGTACGGTAGAACATTTCTTTTTCTGATTTATAGACATTGTCAAGCATTGCCTGCCGTTCGGCGGCTCTGTCGAGATTCATTGTGGCGCGTACAGTGATCGGGGTGAGCTTGTCGCTGTTCATGTTGAACTTTTTGGGCTGGCTGCCGAGAATGAAAGCTGTTTTGCCTGAGCTGTCGGTTGCGAATGCGGATCGGCCGAGCGAGGCCTTGTTGGCAATACGTGGTTCGCGTTTGCGGAGGTTCATTTTCCACAGATCATAACCATTTTCGAGCGATGACAGGAAGTATAGATTCTCTCCGTCGGTGTCGATGATCGCATCGGAAAGATCGGATGAGAATGGAGTCAGACGTGCGATGCGGTTCTGGATACCGTCGAGTTCGACATTGATTGTTTTTGTATTTTCTTTTTTGTCAGTCGAGTCATTCCTGTCAGCATTATCTTTTTTGTCGGATTTTTTATCAGAATCGTTTCTTTTCGCTTTTTTCTGAACTTCCTTATATAGAGTGTATTCTTCGTCATTAAGACGATATTTGTCGCGTGTCTCACGGTTGAGATAAACGATCATCACATCTTCCTGGGATCCCCATGAGGCGTGGGCTCTCATGCCGTATCGTTCGGTAAAGAAGAGCAGGGCGTTGCCGTCCATCACAAATCGTGGATTGGAGTCAATGTAGCCGCTCTGTGTGATGTTGGTGATCTCTCCGGTCTCTACATTAAGCAATGCTATGTCGCTGTATGGATCATGTTTGTTGTCGTTGATCTCGAGTGCGATCCATCGGCTGTCTGGGGACCATACGAAACCGAACCCGGGGGACCGGCTTGCTTTGGTGGAGCCATCTGTAAGCTGACGCGATTTACCGGACTTGAGATCGCGTACCATAAGTTTGTTACGATCTCTGATGTAGGCGAGCTGTTTGCCGTCGGGCGATACATCTGGACCGGTGCGTTCCACCTTGTCATCGTCAAACAGGCGTTCTTCTTTGATTATTGTGGCATTGACAAAATCGGGATCATCGTCGCTGGCGATAGTCGCCTTGTAGATATTGAAATATCCGTCGCGTTCACTTACGTAATATAGCGTGCGGTCATCGCCCCATACCGGCTGTCGTTCTGCGGCAGGTGTCGAGGTGATCTGTTTTGTAGTCGGATACTCTACCGAGGTGACGAAGATCTCGCCGCGATAACTGAATGCAAGCTGTTTGCCATCAGGCGATGGGGTGCCTCCGGAGGCACGTACGTTTATTTTTTCAATGTCATCGAGCTGATCGGTTACGAGTATGTCAATGTTTACTCTGGACGGGCGTCCGCCATCAGTGATAGTGTATATCTCCCCGTCGTAGGCATAGGCGAGTGTGCCGTTTCCGGCACCCGAAAGGAAGCGGACGGGGTGTGTCTGGTGGGTGGTTATGCGTTTAACTTTGGAAAAGTCGTCAGCCGGCGCGCTGTAGATGTTGAACGATCCGCCGTCGCGTTCGCTAAGGAAATAAACTGTCTTACCATCGGGAGACACAACTGGATTGCGGTCTTCTCCGGGGCGGTTTGTCATATTCCGGTAAGTATTGTCGACGGGATTGCAGCGCCATATTTCTCCGGTAACGGACGATGTGTGATGTTTGCGCCATTCGTTCTCCATGCCTGGACGAACGTCATAGTACATTGTTTTCCCGTCGGGAGCGAAACAGATGTTGTTGGCCGGTGTTGCGATAACCTGGGTCGAAGCTCCTCCGTCAACGGGAACGCGGTAAACCTCCGGGAGTCTGGAAGTGGGAAACAGTGCACTCGATGCCGGATCCTGTATGGATGCGGAGTAGATCACATACTTGCCATCGGGACTGAAAGTTTCGGGAATCTCCGAAGCCGAGTGGGTAGTGATGCGTGAAGGTATGCCGCCTTGGGCGGGTACGATGAAGATGTCGAAGTTTCCGTGTTTATCGCTTGCAAAAGCTATAGACTTGCTGTCGGGTGACCATATGGGGTTGCACTCGTAGTGGGTTGTTGCGGTGATGCGGCGGGCCTGTCCGCCGGTCGACGGGACTGTATATATGTCGCCACGATAAGTGAATGCGATATTAGCGCCATCGGGCGAGATTTTAACGTCGCGCATCCATAACGGGGTGATAGCGGATGCCGCTGTAGCAGATATAGCGGCAACTGTTATCAGTGAAAGAATTTTTTTCATTCCTGAGAGTATTTTAATGGTCTGGTTACAAATTATATTGTAAAGTTAGTCAAAAAATTACAGTCTGCAAAATTATGAACTCTTTTGTCTGAATTATCAGGCGCAGATTACGCGAAGAAATGCGGTAAGATGGAATCGCAGATTACGCAGATCTACTTGGACCATCCGGAAAAATTAAGCGCAGATTCTCTCTACGCTTCGCTACGTAAGCGTTCTGATTAAGGTTGAACGAGAATCGCAGATTATGAAGTTCCATCCGGGTGTATGGGAAAACAACCGCAGATTACGCAAATTACGCAAAATGGTAAAATGTTGGATTTTAAGCATTTCATCAATTAAAGAAAGATATTTTAAATTATTTATGTACGATATTTTTATAATTTAATAAATTGTGTTATAATTGTAACATTAAACATTTATGCTGATGGAGATTACATAGAATCATACTTTTTTAATTTAATCAAATAATTATCATGAGGAGGATTTTTATTTTCTGCATTGATAGCGAGGGTTTCAGCTGTTATGAGGTATTGGGCCATAAAGACGGTGTTCGTCTGCATTATTATATCTGTTGCTCAGTCTTGTCGTGATGATTCGGTCGGTTATCGCAGTCTTTCTATAGACGACTTAGATGAACTGGTTCTGTCGGATCAATATGAGTGGGATAGCGTGACTGCAGACCAATATGTCGGGGCTGTCTATGCTCAGGGTGATCAGTATGCTGTGTTCATGCCGATGGATTCATGTAAAATGCATTTTTATGACAAAGATCTGAACTTTCTTTATAGTCGTGTGACCATTGGACAGGGACCGGGGGAGTTTGTATCACCGCTCTATTGTTATCAATGGAGAGTGTCTGATAGCGGTGATGTTGTCTCTGCGTTATATGACAGTCATGCAGGCCGGATAATGGAGGTGTCGTCAGATTACGATGGCGGACGGGAAATTGCGGTATTACCGAAATGTTATGATTTGTTTCCCGGTTATATGGTTTCTGATCAGGATAATAAAATCATATATGGAGTGTCTTCCTATATGAGCTGTGAGCTCGGGCAAGGTGTTATGTTCAGGTATGATGTGAATTCAGACAGTCTTTGTTATTCGGTGCCGACTTTCAGTGTCGGGAATAGGGATGCCTCATTTTATCTTATGCAAAAGGCAATTGCGGGCAGTCATGACTGTCGGTGTTTTGTAAACGCATATCTATATGAACCGATTATAGAGCTATGGGATAATAATATGAAGCTGGTGGCATCATGGAAACTTGAGGGTGCCGATATGGTTGACAGGAATTTTAATTATGATACTTCAACTTCTTTTTTCAGAGGAGTCCAGATATGTGACAGATATATCTACATTCTTTATTATGGGCGACCTAACGGTTCCGATGGAGATTCATATATTCTGGTGTTTGATAAATCGGGTACTCCTGCCTTTAAAATAAATGTCGGAGCATCCTATTGGTTTACAGTAAATGAAATAACCCGTACCATCATTATGATGCGACGTAATCAGGATGGAGAGCCTGCTGTGTGGATTGCATCACTTCCTTTGGTCTGATGCAGACTGACAGCCGTGGGGCTGTATCCTCTCTCTCGGCATGCCAAGAGAGAGGGTGTCTATTCACGGTAGTAGATGCGTTTTACACGTGGGGCTACCCAGGTGAGTACTTCGTAGGGGATTGTATCGAGGGTCCCGGCTACCCGGGTAACCGGGATGCTGTTGCCGAATATTTCCACCCGGTCACCACATGTGGCATTTGCGTCGGTGACGTCTATCATACATATGTCCATACAGATATTTCCTACGGTGGGGCATTCCACGCCGTTGACCATCATCGTTGTGTTTCCGTTGCCGAGATGGCGGTTTAGTCCGTCGGCGTAGCCTATGGGCAGTGTGGCTATTGTTGCCTCGGTGCTGATTCTGCCCCGTCGGCTGTATCCTACGGTTTCGCCGGGATGTCGTCGCTGCAGTGCGCTTATTGTTGTCGTAAGGCTTGACACGGGTCTGAGGTTGGGATCGGTCTCGCTGACGGGAGAGATGCCGTACAATCCTATGCCGAGGCGTACGAGGTCATACTGGTATTGCGGGTATCGCATTATTCCGGCTGTATTGAGCACATGCCGTTTTATCGGGTAACCGAGGCGTGAGATGATATAGGCGCTCATACGGTCGAAGTTGGCCAGCTGATACTCGGTGTAGTCGTCCATGTCAAGACAGTCGGCGGTGGCAAGATGAGAGAAAATCGATGCGACTCTGAACTGAGGATATTTTTTTATCTCTTCAATGAATCGTGGCAACTCGGTCTCGTTGAGGCCGAAACGATGCATTCCGGTATCGAGTTTGACATGTATGGGGTAGGGGTTATCGTTATCCTTGGGTGCGAAACAGCTGAGCAGACCGAGTTCCTGCAGGGAGAATACTGTGGGCTCGAGATGTTTGTCGAACAGAGCGTTGTAGTTGCTCGAGATGGGATTGAGGACCATGACCGGCATGGTTATACCGGCACGTCGGAGAGTAAGTCCTTCTTCGACGACGGCAACAGCAAGGTAGTCGGCACCCTGACTCTGCAATGTGCGTGATACCTCGACAGCTCCGGCTCCGTAGGCGTCGGCTTTAACCATGCCTATCATGCCGGTGGAGGGCTTTACGAGCGAGCGGTAGTAGTTAAAGTTGTCGACGAGAGCGTCAAGGTTTACCTCAAGGCATGTATCGTGCCGGGAGTCTTCAAGCCAGTGCTTGATGCGGTCGAAGTGTTGTCCCGGCTTACCTTTGATGAGGAGAGCTGAGTGGGGAAAGTGAAAGGTGCTGAAGCGACGGTTGAAGTTTTCCGGGTCACAGGCTGTGTCTCTGATAAGCATTGATGAGAATCCGGATGAGTGGCGGATAATCTCGTCACCGACAGCTACAATGCCGTCGACATTGCGGTCAAGCAGAAGTTTTTCAAGACGGCTATATGCTATCCCGGGATCCATTCCGCGCAACTGCAGGTCCCCGATGACAGTTACCAGCGGTGTTCCCTGCGGCAGGCGCCTGGCAAGGAGATCGAGAGCTGTCTCTATGCCTCCGAGGTCGTTGGAGAAGTGGTCGTAGGCGAAGATGTTGCCTTCCTGTCCGTCGCTGATGTCGATACGGGTTGAGATAGGAACCGGTTCAGGCACTGCGGTATCGGTGTACCCGAGGATTTTTTTCACTGCGCTGACTGCCTGACGATAGTCATTGACGCGGTGCAGTTCCGCACCGGGACATGTTTCCTGTAATATCGGGCGAATGATCGGGTCATTGTCAATGTAGACGACATGCTTGCTGTTGACAAACAGCGCGGCTTTCTCACGGCATTTCTGCTCCGGATTATAGAAGTCGCGGGCATGTTCATCGGTAAGTCCTGTAAAGACGCCTATCCCAGGGCGTATTATTTTCTCAAGTTTTTTCATTTCGCCGGGACGTGAGATTCCGGCTTCAAAGACTGCGAGACGAGTTCCGGGTTCGAGACGCCACACTGACAGAGGCACACCTATCTGGGAGTTCCAGCTACGTGGTGAGGTAGTTACAAACCTGTCTGAGCAAGCATCTGCGATCATTTCCTTGACTATAGTCTTGCCCTGACTGCCGGTGATGCCTATTACCGGACAGTCTACGAGTGACCGTATGTAAGAGGCCGATTGCTGGAGAAATTCAAGAACAGTGCAGTCCGGGACTATGTAGTTCGCATCGTCAAACAGCCGGGACTTCAGTAAAACCTCGCCGTTGATCACGAAGTTGCGTACGCCGTTCCGGTAAAGTTCGCGTATGTACCGGTGGCCGTCGTTGCATGATGTTGTGAGGGCGAAGAACATGGTTTCGGATGGGTCGAGCAGAGAGCGGCTGTCGGTCAGGGGTTGTGATATGCTAATGCCGGTGTGTGAACCTAAAGGCTTTACACCTAATGCCTGGCTTAGCTGTGTTATGGATAATTTCATTTCAGTATGGGTCGGTGGGCTGCACGGAGGCTGGCTTTGCGAGACTCAAGAGCGGCCTTTAATGTTGATGGAGTGAAATATGTGTCGGCAAATTTTCCGTATATGTAATCTACGGCGACATCGCTCGGATGTTTCATGTCGGATGCGTAGAAACGGTAGTCGCGAAGGTCATCGAGCATGATCTCATAGGATGGAAAGTATTCGGCGCCGTCGATGCCGTCGATGGCAAGCAGGAGTGTCGATTTGCTTATCTGATTCCCATGCAGTCCGTCTGCGATGTGCCGTATAGGACTTACTGTGAATATTATACGGCGGTCATTGGTATATGGTTGCCATAGACGAGTGATTTCGTCTATGGTCATGAGACGGCGTCGGAACATGTTGCCCGGCAGCTTGTGACAGTTGCCAACGATGCCTTTGTCGGTAAGTTCATAAACCCGGGCGGTTCCGAATGTTATGATCCACAGGTCTGCCGACCGGAGTCTGCCTCCAAGGCTGTCAAGGTCATGATTGAGCAAATCGAGAAGTCTGTCCGGATCTTCATCCTGGTAGCGTGTGGGAAAGTCAAGGCAGTGCCATGTGTGCTGATATAAAGTGAGATCGGATATAGTGAAGTGTTGTCGTGAAAGAGCGCGTCCGACAGCCGAAGCTATGGTTGCAGGGTTATACAATGCTCCCATGGGATTGACTGTAACATCAAATCCGTCACGTTCCAGCCTGGCTCCGACCTCGGTGGTGAAGCATGATCCGAGCATAACTATCGTGCTGTCGCGTTCAATAGTGCCGGACGGTATGGTATTTTCTATTACAGTGCGGAATTCCATGCTCGTCAATATATCGGGTAGTCGGTTGAAAGTACCTGAAACTCGGTACGGCGGTTTATCTGGTCAGCTATTTCCTGATCGGCAGGCTCGAGAGTCTCGATAAAATCGGCGGTCAGCTGTGTTCCTTCGGTGAATTGCGGGAACTCGCGGGCGAGCTTCTTTGTAATTGTCTTTGGCCGGGACTTGCCGTATCCCTGAGCCTGCAGCCGGTCGGGCTGTATGCCTGCGGATATGAGGTAATCGATGACCGATTGCGCACGTCGTCGGGACAGTCTGATATTGTAATCATCTGAACCCTTACGGTCGGTATGTGCGGCCATCTCAATTGTTATATTAGGATTATCGCGCATCACCTGAGCCATCTCGTCAAGGGCTGCTTTGGATTCGGGGCGTAGAGTCGCTTTATCGAAGTCGTAGAAGATATTGTCTATTACAACCGGCTTGCTGACCGAAGCAAGGATGAAATCGACGGAGTACTCGGCGTCTTCCTCGGCGTCGTCAGCCTGAAATTCCTGCCTGGCGTTGAGGTATCCCTTGGCGCCTGCAAGCATGACATATCTGACGCCTCGCTGTAACGGGAACTGAAAAGATCCGTCATTGCGGGCTATCTCCTTGCGGTTGGAACCGTCATTGCCGACTATCCGAATGACAGCATTGGAGACCGGTTCTTCATCCTTGTCGATCACATATCCCGAGATGGTGATACGCAGATCCGGCAGTTCAAAAGAGTAAATGTGGTCGTATCCGCGGGCATCGCCACGGTTGGAACTGAAGAACCCGCTCTCGCCATTGCCGAACGTTATGCCGAAATCGTCGGCCGCTGAGTTGACAGGCTGTCCAATGTTCTCGACACGCCATCCTCCCGAGGGGGTGAGAGTGGCTTTGAATATGTCGAGACCACCGAAACCGGGGTGTCCGTCGGAGGCGAAGTAGAGTATCGAGTCGGTGCGCATGTACGGGAACATTTCGTCGCCTGGTGTGTTGATAAACTCACCCAGATTTTCGAGTGACCCTGCACGTTCCCTGAGGTTTATGCGCCACAGGTCGCGTCCGCCCTGTCCGCCCGGCATGTTGCTGGTGAAGTATAGCCATTTGCCGTCGGGCGATACTGCCGGATGACCATAGTCAGACAGTGTATCGGCTGTTATGTCGAATTTGACGGCTGCGCTCCATTTGGCGTCAGAGCGGGTGGATGTATATATCTCGACACCGGTGTCGCTTGACGGTGAGCGACGGGCTCTGGTAAGGTACATGGTGGAGCCGTCGGGAGAAAATGAGATAATGCCTTCGTCCATGTCGGTATTCAGTTCACCTTCGAGTGGCTCCGGTCTGAGCCATTCGCCGCGTTCGTTCTTACGTGAGAACCAGATATCGCTTTTCTTCATGCCTGTTATCTCGCTGCGTCTGTCGCCGGTGACTTTTTCATTGGTGGTAGTGAAATAGAGCTGATCAAGAGACGAATCGAAGTACATAGGTGCGAAGTCGGCACGTCTTGAGTTGAAGACTTTGTTGTTTTTCACTACGTAACGGGTAGGGTTGCCTTTGGCGGCTATGGCCATGCGGCATCCGGCGGCGCCGTTTCTGGCGATCCTGTCGGAGGGTGAGATTGCGAGATAGTCTTCAAACGATTTCAGTGCAGCCTGATACTTGCCTTCGGCCTGCTGGCTAAGCGCGAGCCGTAGAGTAGTTGTGGAGTCGGGGTACTGGTAACGCAGGGCGTTGGCATAGGCCGCCGATGCTCTGGCGTTCATGCCGAGTCGGCTGTAGCATTCGCCCATTCTGAATGCTATCTCGCCGCGTAGCGGTCTGTCCTCGCGTTTGGTCAGCCTGTTGTATACTTTGCGATAGGTTTTGGATGCGTCAAAGTATTCGCCTCGTTCCATCTGTTCGTTGGCTGTGGCGAGTTTTGCTCCTTCGCATGCGGTGACCGAGACGGCGAGCAGAATCAGCAGTGGTATTATGGTGTTGCAGGTGATATTTTTCATATCGTGTTACTGTAGAATCAGGTAGCCGAAAAAATCCGGTCGGTGGAAGTCTGGTCGTGGTGTATCGATCGGACTCCATGAGAGATAGTATGGAGAGCCGATTGCCGAGGCACAACTGTAGATGTTACCCTCGAGCAACACAGGTGAATCAACGGATGTGATGCCTATCTGGACAAGCGGTATTGAAACCAACAGCCATTCTGTAGACAGACGGCAGGTAGTGTTCTGTGGAATATTGCAGCTTGAAGCAGTAGGAATGGCATTGAGACTTTCAGCACTGAACCGGATAGGATTTTTGCGTTCTATACGTGACGAGACGTTAGGTGTGCCGAGTATATTGAACTCGTAGTTCCAGTATCGCGGTTTGCCGGGATGTTTGAGAAATATTTCGAAACATGTGTCATCGGCAACGGGGCCGAGCGGTCTGGTTACCGTGGCACGTGTCTCGGTGGCCGTGACAGAGAAGAGAATGTGTAAGGCTGTGCCGCTGTGGGCCAGTATTGCCGAAGAGAGCGGTGCCGATGGAAAGTCGCCAGGCCAGTTTACCGAATCTATGTCTGCCCGGGCCCCGTTCTGCATCAGTTTCATCGCCATGTCGGACGGTGACAGTGAGCCGGGATCAGCGATACGCGGCACTATAAGTGATTTCTTGTTGTTCATTGCGGTTGTTATAGTAGTCTCTCAGACCGCTGAAGATGCCGTATGCGGCCATGAGCAGAATCATAATGCCGATGATGCGGTTTATAAGCCACATGGAGCGTACGTTGAAGTGGGCTCTTACTTTGTTGACAAAGAATGTGATTATGTACCACCAGGCGAGTGCACCGAGCAGGATGCCTGAGTATCCGGCCACATAATGGTAATACAGGTATTCGGGCATCAGGAAGTTGAACCGTCCGAACAGGCTTATTATGAAGAAAAGTATGAACGGATTGGAGATGGTGAAGAAGAATCCTGTGACGCAGTCGGCCCAGTATGTGTTCCTTGTGTGTTCCGGTCGTTTGAGCGATGCTGCGGGATTCTTGCGGAAAAGGTATATGCTGAAACCAATCA
>CAJUBL010000072.1 GCA_910584665.1 uncultured Muribaculaceae bacterium
AGTATCAGTCTTGCCCTTACCGTATTTCTCAAAGATTTCTACTTTTTCTTCAGAGTTCAAGTGCATTGCTTGTGAAGGGTTAAGTGTTAATAATAAATAAGATATAGTCGTTTACGTGAAACGCGGTGCAAAGGTAATAAAATTTCTCCTGACTTCCTAATTACAGCCCGAGTTTCTCCTTGGCCGGATTACGGTAGTGGATCTTACCCTCGATATATTCCTGAGTAGCGATGAGGGTTGGCTTGGGAAGTTTCTCGTAATAGCGCGAGATCTCAATCTGCTCGCGGTTTTCCGAAATCTCCTCGAGATTGTCATTAAGTGACGCAAACTCCTGCAGTTTCTTTTCCAGATCATGCTTCATCTCCTCGGCAATCTGATTGGCACGCTTGGCTATGATGCATACTGTTTCATAGACGTTACCCGTATCCTTTGACAGCTCAATCATGTCGCGGGTTACGGTATTAAGGGGTGCATTTGTCTTCTTATAGTCCATGAGTCTATCAATTATTTTTATTTATTAATTCCGATTCGGTTATTTTAACGGTCACTGCTGTCAGTCACATAGCGAGTGGCAATCCTGAAGATATTATCGGCTTCTTCACGATTGGGACCGTCAGGGAAATTGTTGATAAAACTGTAATATTCATCAATCACATCTCTGAAACGATCAGCTTTCTTCTCCTCTACCGACAATGACGCTATCTGGTATCGGGCCTTAAGCATGAGCATCTCGAGATCTTCCTTATACTTAGAGTAAGGATATTCCTTGATTGCATTACGGGCAACGATAATGGAACTCTCATAGTTATTTCCCAGATACGTACCCAGGTTATAATACAGCTGGGCATTCTCCAGTTCCTTGAGTGTCAGCTTATCCTGCAGCTCGAAAATAGCATTCTGCGCTATCGACACACGCTCACTGCGGGGGAAATAATCCAGAAAAGCCTGCAACTCCTCAATAGCTCTTATGGTACCGGACTGGTCAAGCTGAGTCTCGGGAGAATCCAGATAGTAGCCATAACCGCTGTAGAAACGTGCGAGCTCGGTATACTTGCCGCGCGGATAACGCGAATAATAGCTGTTGAAATATGTCGAAGCGGTCTGATAGTCACGGTTCTCATAATTGGAGAGAGCCAGAAGATACAGAGCCTCCTCGGCACGTTCCGTTCCCTTGAGAACACCCACGACCTCCTCGAGTAATGTAGCTGACTGCACGTACTTCTTTTCTTCAAACGCACGCTTGGCATAGTCAAACTTATAATTAGGATCGGTACTTTTCAAAACACGCTGATACTCACCACATCCGGTAAGGCCGGACAGAGCAAGGACAAGCATGATCACGATTGTATTAAACTTAGTCATCCAGAGTTTCGGTGTATTCAAGTTGCAAAGGTAAGCATTTTTTCAATAACAGACAGCATCTCAGGTTAAAAAAACAAAAAAAGAGAGCCCGCAAAGTTTCAGACAAGACAACCACAATATTTGCACAATAATAATGAAACAACTATATTTACAGACAGACTTCACACTCATGGCGAAAACATGAGGAGACTCTTTTTTATGAATGTTTTCAAAAAATAAAACTATATAAAACGGGGAAAGACAGACTCTTAGATGGTTTTAATACCTTATATAGTAGTCGAGACGATTGCCGGCCACCTCGCGTGTTTCGGCAGGAGCTGCAGTGAAAACCGGAGAGGGAGCAGTTCCTCTCTCGCCCAGGATCACAGGAGCTGTCTCGATGCGGACGGCATCCCATAGCCCGAGATCTATAAAGCTCTGCAGCAGCCGGGGACCGGCCTCTACCAGAACCGACGTGATTCCGTGTACACAATACAGATCTTTAAGTAACATCTCAATACTGATCTCTCCACTGTACACAACAGGATCACGCCCTGACAGAGCCGCTTCAGGATTGACAACACCCTTGCGGTCAATAATAACCGGACGAGGATCCCGGCCATACCATGACCGCACGGTCAGCAACGGATTGTCGGCATTCACCGTAGCCGCAGTCGTCAATATCGCATCATGCACGGACCGGAGTCTGTGTGTCAGCATGGTTGTCAAAGGATTAGAGAATCTGGCGGCCCGGTCTCCCGTTCCACGCCTGTGGTCCATAAACCCGTCGGCACTTCTGGCCCACTTGAGTGTCACAAAAGGGCGCTGACGTATATGGGCGCTGAAAAACACCCTGTTAAGATTCCGGCATTCATCGGCCATCACACCCGATGCTACTTCAACCCCGGCCTCCCTGAGCATGGCTATGCCGCGTCCGGATACCTTCCCGAACGGATCGACCGCTCCGACGACAACCCTCGGTATTCCGCTGTCTATTATCAGTCTGGCACACGGCGGGGTCTTGCCATAATGCGAACAAGGTTCGAGAGTGACATACATAGTACTGTTTTTCAACAGACTGCGGTCAGCAACTGAAGCTACGGCATTCACCTCTGCATGACCTTTGCCACAGCAACGGTGATAACCCTCTCCTATGATCCGGCCTTCATGCACTATTACCGCCCCGACCATAGGATTCGGCGACGCGAACCATCGTCCGCAGGCTGCGAGCTCAAGCGCCCGTCTCATATATCGCAGTTCAAAATCCATCTCACCTGAAATATCATACACCACTCACCTCCCACTCGTTTCCGTAGCGGTCGAGTGGTGCGACATAATATTCATATCCTCTGAGATAAGCAGACGGAATATCGTAAGACGCATCATAACTTACCCCTAAGAGATACCGGGCGCTAAGTCCGCCGTATTCCACAGACATAGCGTCAAGCAGATCCACATCATGCGGCACAGCATATACCGTATAACGGCACAGCCTGTCTACAGGCTTCCACGACAACCTGTTTCCTTTAAGTTTCAGGCCGGTGACCATACCGGGATCAGAAGCCTCATGCCAGTCACGCGAAGGGACAAGCGCAGGACATCTGAACTGGGCTGAGGCAAGATGTCCGGCAAAACCGTGGATATTGCGCGCGGCATAGAATATGGAACCAGGCGCACGGTTTACGGCGGCGGCACGGTTTATCTCTATCTGAGCGCCACGCTCACGCCATGCCCTGGAGGTGTCGCCGCCTTTCTTCGCAAAGTCGCTGAGAGTATGACTGGCATAGAAATGACGTCCGAAATGGTCTGCAACCTTACTCCACCAGCGGGCGATAGGCTCATACGGGTTGGTCGTGTGATCACGCGTCCAGTAGATCTGAGGCGAGATATAGTCTATATCCCCCTCACTGAGCCACTCCAACGGGTCACAGAATATACGGTCATACATCCAGTCGTTACCTGTACAGTCATCCAGACCGTACCTTGATGCCGAAACCCCGTTGCCGCCCCCTACACCTGCCGGAGATATGCCGAACTGCACATAGGGTTTCACCTCCTGTATCATCTCGTGGACCGCTTTCACGGTTCTGTTCACATTCTCACGACGCCAGTCAGCCTGAGACAGTTTACTGCCGCTACGGCGCCACTCGTTATAGTCATAGCCCTTGCCCAGCGGAAGACGGTCCGGATAGAAATAATCGTCAAACACCAGTCCGTCAACATCATACCTGCTGACGATATCCCGGCATACCTTCACAACATGCTCACGTGCCCCGGGATTACCGGGATCAAGAATCACCGTCGACTTAGCCTTGGCCCTACGGCTCCTTGCCGGAACAGTATAGGTGATAAGCATCGGACGCATCCCGGCATCAAACCTGTCGGAATACGCTTTAGCCTGGGTCGAGTATCTGAACGGATTAACCCATGCATGGCACTCCATACCACGCGCATGTGCCTGCTCGACACAGTATTGCAACGGATCCCACCCGTCAACAGGAGCGTTGCCGCGTTGCCCGGTGAGAGCAGCCGCCCATGGCTCGTATTCCGACTTATACATAGCATCACAGAATGTCCTCACCTGGAACATGACAGCATTGATTCCGGCCCCTTTGAGACGATCAAGCATAGCTTTCAGCGACGAGCGCTGGGCATCGGCCGCGGCAGCATCCGTTCCGCTCGTTCCGGGCCAGTCGAGGCCATATATCGTGGCAACCCAGGCTCCACGCATCTCGCGCTTTACAGGCTCCTCTGCGGCATACATGCCGAGTGAACCGATCAGTATCAGTACTGTAAACAGTATCTTCCTCATCGTGTCACAACTGTAAGCGGAGAAGCCGACGAGTTGGCGGCAACACCGGGATTAATCTGGCTCTGCAACGTGGCGACACCCGATGTAAAACAGCCTTCGGCCACGATATTCATATCAGTATCAATAACATACGTACCACGTCTCAGGTGTTGTACAAACATACGGGTCTCGCTGTCGGTAACTTCGCGGTAGAACCACATACCATCCTCAGACGTGTAGCCCGACAACTGTTCGGCCGGTTCGAGACAGGCCGCACTACGGTCAACGACAGTGACATAGTCAAGATCATCGTTAACCTTTATCACAAGCTGAACCCGGACGCGGTCACCTACCTTCAGCGTATCAGCTCCTTCGACAGATGTTCCCTTCACCACATTAACCCGTTTTTCTATGCTTACCGACTGATGGGCTCTGGCGGCAATCTCATCCATCGGGCTAACCGAACGGGTTATAACCGAACCCATCGCGGCGAGTCCGGTATCCTTGGTTATCCCGACGACCGCACTCTTTGTGTCGACGACGGACGATATGTCGGCAACAGTCATTCCGGGCAACTGCGGAGTATCACTTACCACCGGCCTACCGTTAATGGTCACAGAGACAGATCCTCTGACAGCGCGGTCCACATCGATAGCTCCGAGAATCGCATCCACTGTAGCAGAAGTGGCAGCACCGCAATTCCAGGACTGATTTGTCTTGTTCATTATAAGCCACTGTGCGACAGACTGTATCAGAGCCTTGTCGTCAGGAGTCACCGATTCTATCGCATACAGGATATTGGCCGTGACATCAGTCCCGGCACCATCCCACCATGTGCCTCTGCTCAGGTCGTGCATCGAGTATGATCTGATTGAGGACACTAACTTACGGGCCATTGTCGGATAGCCGTTATGGTACAATATCACTGCGTCAGTGGCCTTGGCTGACGGAGATTCACCGGGCCAGCGTCTGAGAATATTATTGATTGTCTGAGATATAGCCTTACGCGAAGTCGATGTCGGCGCAACACCCTGTACAACAGACCGTATATATGCATACTCGGTATAGTCCCCACGGCCATTGTCGGTCCTGAGCCTATCGGCCACTTCCCTGTCGATATATTTCACAGCACCTTTCACAACCGATGAAAGATCACCGTCCGCAGGCATGTACCCACGTTCCTGCAGACTTGCCGCCTGCATGAGCACCCGGTATGTAGCCCAGAGAGAGGAACTTCTGAAGCCGGTACACCATGACAGGCCGCCGTCGGCCATGACCAGACGTCTGAGAGTCCTGACCCCTCGCCTTACCGACGCATCGATATTGCTGTCGTCAAACATAAGTGCGAGAGCCGACAGCCGTTCATTGTCACTCATAGCGTCACGCGACCACGGAGCAGCATCGAGCGTAAGCTGTTTAAGCCTGTCATTGCGCGACAGCATAGAAGTCAGAGTCGAATCAGAGCGGTCACTGTCAAGCCATTGTCTCAGTGCTTTCTTCAGTTCAGGATTTTTCTTCATCACCCCGCGGGCTATCGCTGCCACATATATGTC
This sequence comes from uncultured Muribaculaceae bacterium, assembly GCA_910584665.1. GTDB lineage: Bacteria > Bacteroidota > Bacteroidia > Bacteroidales > Muribaculaceae > JAAVFS01. The sequence goes on from CAJUBL010000072.1 coordinate 5,686, forward strand.
GTTCATGGCACCGACCGATGTTGTCGCGGCATCACCGCGTAGCGACGGGAGAGCGGTCAGAACCTCCCACAGAGGATTGTCATACATGTAGAGCGATGACATATTGCCGGCTCCCTGCTGCGGTATGCTGAAAGTCATATATGTCGAGTCGGGAGACATAAATATCGGAGTCGACGTTATAACAGGCTGGCTGGCCGGGAGCAGCGGCAACAACGACTGTTCTCCGTCGCTGTAGTCACCGGACCGGGTCTTAACACGGTATATGACGGCCTGCCCATTGCAGGGAGCTTTATAGCCTATCATAACAACCGCACTGCCATTGGCTGAAAGCTCGTCAACCTGTACCCGGCTATCAGTCACGCTCATATCTGTCGGATCGATAATCGATACAGTGGTAGTGACAGTACGGGCCGAATCGGTCGCATTCATGACCGTGGCCCGCAGGACGGCACTGTCGCCGTAACGCATGAAGCGCGGCAATGCGGACTGTACCATGACAGGCCGTGAGGAGGTTACCGTGCGGTACAGCGCGTCAGAGAGCATATCCGGAGTGTAGGCCAGAGCTTTAAGCGCCCACGTGGTATTGGCATCGGGAACGGTATATGTATATGTCATGATCCCGGCAGTATCGGTCGATAACATCGGGGCGAAAAATGCCAGCGGGATCTCAGACGGTCTGTAACTGAACGTATCATCCCTTCCGGCTGTCACAGACACCGATCCGGTCATAGCTGATTTTTTAGACACACCATAACCAGTCACCACTACTTCATCAAGGCTGGCACCTTCATCTTCCTCGGCCATCACCGCAACACCGGCAGCCATGCCATTAGCCATAGGAGCGGCGTCAACCGCCTCCTCATCCATGACGACAGCGATTTCCTCAACCTGCCCGGCATGTTCCCGTACTACATTCAGGTTGGCGGCACGGCCGCGAATTCTGATATTACGGTTGTAACTGCGGCCGAACGTGTATCCATACAGATCGAGTTCAGGGCTCTCTATAGACGGCCACTTGTATTGTGGTATCCGGCTATATGTCGTACCACTGATACTGTTCCATAGCTGACTGACAGACGGATATGGATATACCCGTTCATTGACAGGCAGACTCAGGTGGTGCCCGGCAATACCGAGGATGGCCTGCGACTCCATGAGCAACATAATGGCGGCCTGCGTCGGAATACCGTCGGTATCTACCTTCAGCGTGACTGTCTCGGGCGTTCCGGGCACAACCTTGTCGCGGAACGATTCCATCACGATATTCAACGTTCTGACACTACGCTGATTAACTATATTCACCGTGCTGTAATACTGTCGGTTGTCTCTTACCGAGACGAACATCACCCTGACCTGACCGCAGTCGGCAGGAACAGCCACACGGAACATCTGCATCCCCTTTGACGGCGTGAACCATCGCCTCGACACGAGTCTGTCATCTAAGACAATGAATGCCAGCACATTGGCATCATCCATACCCGATCCTATCAGCACATCGACACTGTCTGTCGAAGCCTCGTAACGATCGACAGGAACATATATCGGAGCCGATGTAGGCGCAGGCCCATCCGCACGGTAGAGAGTCACATCTTCAATCGTCCGGGAATCAGCCAGATCAGGATCAACAGGAGACACCTCGATGTCATACACTCCGGGCTTCAGATCATCGGGCACCTTGCCGTCAACAATCTCGCAGACCTTCACGCTGTCATCCAACACAGTGTATTTCAATGGAACAGAAGCCTTATTTCCCATAGCATCATATACCTCGACTCCAGGATCGAAGGGAGACTTCAGTTCAATATCATCCTCAACATCAGCCATAATGGTATACGGCTTACCTGTACTCAGCACCTGCGAGCATGCACGGGTTTCACCACCCGCCGAAGTAACACTAAGCGTAAGGCGGTAACGTCCTGACCCACCAGGTGAAAGGTCAAGCAATTCTCCGGGCAGAACGACAGTCAGGGAACCATCGGCCGCAGTGACACTGTCCGCCGACCAGAACTTCTGTACAGATGTACCGCCCCACCAGTAACGGGGAAGATCTCCCAACGTTATGGCAACCTTAGCTCCACTGACCGGGAATCCGCTGAAAGTCCGCGCATTGCATGTCACAACAATACTGCTGTCAGGATTGACCGAACGTTTCACGTCAGTAACCTCTACTCTGAATGTCGGAAGTTTATAGTCATTGACTATGAACGAACCCCATCCGCACGGGCCGGTACCATCCGATATCACGGCCCTGAAATGACCGGACAGTCCGTCGGACGGAAGACGTGTCATTCCCGAGGCACGTCCCGTATCGTCAGTGGTCACGACAACCGAGTCCACCTTGGCGTCATTAGCGCCATTTATCCTGATTGTCAACCGTTTATTTTTAAGAGTCTCGTTCCGTCCATTGAACGAGCGATAAGCCACAACAGCCCATTCCACACTGTCACCATGATGGTAGAGCGGAAGTGACGTATAAAAAACAGCATGGGTATTCCACTCTTTGTCAGGAGTATGGCGATATGTCCAGGGAGCATCGAACGTCACTGCGATATCGCCCTTCGACAGCTTCAGACTGCGGTCCGATCCAACAGGTTTCCTTAGCGATCCGTCGTCACCGGTAACACCTACAAGCGAGTAATTGTCACGGTTATATGATTTTCCACTGACAGTTATGCCAGGCATAGGCTTACCGGTCGATGAATTTACCGCATACGGATATACCGAACCGTCAAATCCGACAGCCAAGGGAGCGAATTCACAGCAAACAAACTGATTGTAAGTATCTTTATCAGGTTTCCTGCCATCGATCTCAACCCAGACAAAATAGTGTCCGGCCTTATCGAGTGTCACCGAAAGCGTAGTGTCGTTACTGAACGGTTTTTCACGCAACATGGCATTGACATCCAGCTTTATAGCCGCCGCTCTGACATTATCGGTGATCTTCAGTTTCCTTTTATCTCTGTCCATCCCCGCAGGATCACGGTAAAGCATTATCGCGCCATGAGTTACGTTACTCAGACGGACATTAATACCGAATGGCACACCGGGGGTGCAGTTACCATCGATTCTAAAACTTATGGAAGGCTGTTCCACACGTGCGAGACGTGATTTCAACTCGTTGATTCTGAAATAGTCAGGATATTTCTTTATTGTCGTCTTCAGCACCCCGATATATTCCGCATCCGCTCTATGAGAACAGGCAATCAAAGCCTCGGCGCACCATTCCGTATCAGCATAATCCTTATAGACAGCCATATACGCGTCGTCCGTATCATATTCCTGCTCCTCACTGTCAGTGACAAGCTCCGACATACACTCCACAGCCTTGAGCCGAGCCATAATCTCGGCGGCAGGACGGCCGGCATGAGATGAGACCAGTTCCAGCGCAATATCATGGGCACGTCGCGAATAAGCGTCGACACTGGCAATCAACGGAATAGACTTCAAGACGAGAGACGGTTCCAGAAACCGGACAGGCAGAATCGATTCAGGCCGGGCCATTGACTGATACATATCTATAGCATTATAGGCCACGAGATCATATAGCGACGGATAGAATATATCCGTATATCCGTTGCTTCTGATTATGGACTTCCAGTCCTTCAACGGCGAAGCAACCAGTGCCTCACGTTCAGCAAGAGCCTTGCCGAGCAGGTCGCCTATGCGTGTCTTGAACTGATCGCCGCTCCACGCTGTATAGTCGGCGGCAAGCGAATCGGCCGGAATATCACGTCGGTCATACCGCCACCTGTCACGGCTGTACAAACCATCATAGATACGCGCTTCGAGCAGATACAGCAACGATCTGACACACGGGTCTTTCTCAACGGCGGCCACCGAATCGACACGGTCAATCACCGGCTGCAAGAGCGACGGAGACACTGCATTGCGGGCCAGCGCGTAATTCACCAGAGCACGGACCACCCCCTTGCCATCACCGGCATTGAGCGAAAGTTCGAGCTGCCGGCCGGCATTGGCGGCAACCTTGTCCGGAAATGCAAAGTCGGGCACCTGCGCGTCCACATCACGACCAGCATTGTTATCCACTCCATATGCCCAAAAAGCCCCGACAGCCATAATGGCCAACAGGGCTGTAATTACTCCTATCTTGAATTTCATCATAGCGGCAACAATATGTATGATTCCTTCAGTTCATGTGTTTCACACGGGACCGGAATCAACGGTTAAAACGAAATCAGCTGTAAAGATATGTATGCATCAGCGCGGCTTTCTGTCTCTGGCCTCCCGATGATGTTTCATAAGGGCCCGTGTAAACTTGAACTCGGCCCTCTTGAGTCTAAGCATCTGCTTCTTTGTGAGTATCTGCCCTAAACGCTCTTTGTATTCGTTCTCTACCAGTCCTTCCCGATAACGCTGGCTGTAGACTGCGTCGATAGCGGCGTCATACTCGCTCTCGGCAGCATCCGCGTTCCTACTCACAGCACGTTCCAGTCTACGTGTCTGATCATTGATCGACCTCAGTTCCTCATCCATACTGTCATAGATCCGGAAAAACGGTTCCTGCTGATCGGCGGTGAGGTCCAATTCCTTCACCAGAAACTCATGCTTCTTCTGCCTGATCTCCCTGAACCACAGCTCGTGTTTCGCCGCCTTATCATCCTGTGAAGGCTCCTCACCGACAGCCATTACGTGAACCGGGACCAGCATCCCGATCATCAGCAATAAAATGAAAAAACGCTTTATCATGTATCTAAATTTTAGAAAGTCCAGACATATACTCTCATCAAAAAAATCAGAATGTCAGATCGTCAGCACTGAACCCCTCGGCGTACAGGTCCTCCAGCAACTGATCCTCACCATAATCCTCAAGCACATAGTCCGAGACAAAATCATCGTTGGCCAAAGCGGCCGTAAGCACGGGACTGCGGTCAATCCACATCTCGCCGGTCGACTCCCGTACCATAGCGAACATCTTCATCATGCACCATATGCCAGCAAACATCGCGGCCATGTACACGAAAGGCCTCACACGCTGCCATCGCGTAGGAGGCTGCAACGCTTTCACAGGAGCCAGCTCCAGCTCGTTGGGAGGCAGAGCAGACATCATATCGCGCCGGAACGCCTCGAAGTATCCCCCGGGGACCGTCATACCGTCGGGATGCCCCGGCCGGTCAAGCACGCTATTGTTGAATTTTTCCTTGGTCATGCGCCTTATAGTTTAAATCAGTTCCATATAGTATGACACTCAACAGGTCACAAGGTTTAATCGGACTCAAGATATTGTTCGATTTTTTTTACGGCAAGATGATACGAGGCTTTCAGCGCGCCAACCGATGTACCGAGAATCTCAGACATCTGCTCGTACTTCATGTCATCGAAATATTTCATGTTGAACACCAGCCGCTGCTTCTCGGGTAACGAAGCGACAGCCTTGCGCAGTTTCAGCGACAGCGCGTCACCGTCGATCCAGCCGTCGGCCTCTATAGAATGGGCCAGAGCCGAAGCTTCATCGTCAAGCGAGATCCCGGCGCGACGCCGTTCCCGGTCCAGATGTGTTATACTCTCGTTGACAGCAATCTTATATAGCCACGTGGATAGCTTCGCATCACCCCTGAATGCATCAAGAGCCTGCCATGCTTTCATAAATGTATTCTGCAATAAGTCATTGGCATCATCATGTGAACTGACCATACGTCTGATAAGCCAATACAGCGGTTCACTGTACCGGCCAATCACCTCGCCAAACGCCTCCCGGCACTGAGCCGGATCACGCAACCGCCCGACGAGCATAGGGTCATCCAATGGCATCTCCTTACTCATGACGCTGTAAAGATACGGTTTTTCCCCGAAAAAAGCAAAACGGCACCGCTCTGCGTCAAAGGGCCGGGACAACATGGCGCCCTGCCTACATTGTAAATCAATGGTATGTGACATAATCGAGGGTGTTGCAGAACTCCCTTACTTAAGCCTCTTAGAATCGAATATTTTTGAACAATGTGAGAATTTTCGAGATTATTTCGGATATTCGATTCTCAAGGAGTTGAACACCGGCAATACTATAAAAAAACAGCGAAAATCGGTCTTTTCAGGCCGATTTTTGTATGTTTTTATGCAATTTCAGGATATTAAGAGCCATGAAGACAAATCCGAGATCCATTGTGACCTTGGCTTTTCCGAAGTGGCGGAAGCGCGTGTATCCGTGATTGTGTTTGAGCTGTCCGAAAACCGGCTCAGGTTCCAGCGACCTTCGCTTCAGCTTCTGCTGATTTGCCGGAAGGTCAAGCCTGACCTTTGCTTTTCGCTCTTCCCGGATATTGCCTAATTTGCGATGTATCTCACCACGTTTGCTCTTTGTGAGAATGCACTTGTCTTTGAACGGACATCCGTCGCAGTGGTCGCATGTCATTACTGTGCTGTCGCTGCGGAATCCACTTCGTGTATATGCCTCTTCACTGCGTATCACCCTCATCAGATGTCCCGCAGGGCAGATAAGCGTGCTCTCATCGGGAGACAGACTGAATCCGAATTTGTCATATTGACCGGGCTTTACCTGGCGTCTGGTGGACTCGGCGTCATAGTTCGGATATTTGACAACTGCCTCAATTTGTCTTTGCTCCAACCCGACATACACTTCCTCGCATCCGTATCCGGCATCTTCCACCACTGCCGAGGGCTTGACTCCGCTTTCCTCCACACAGGTGTCGACAAAGTCCATGGCGATGGACTTGTCCTCTGCCGAGTCGTATGCTCCATAGTTGGTGACATACTGGTTTTGTGTAGCAATCTGTACATTGTAGTTGGGGGTAGCCATCCCCTCGTATCCGTCTTCTTTGGCGTGCATGATGCCGCAGTCGGGATCTGTCGGCGCGACACCGCATCTGCCGGCACATTGCTCCAATGTCACGTCATGCGCTTCTTTACGATCGCAGGCATTACGGATGGCGGTAATCTTGCCACGGACTTTCTTTAATCCCTCCTTCTGGGCTCTCCGTTCAATGCGGTCGGCAATCTCACGCGCCTCTTCTGTCGTGTAGGTCACATGTCCGGCGTTATTGTCATCCATACTGTCGCCGTTTTCCACCTGCTCAAGCAGAGCTTTCACTCCCTCCTGTATGTCGGCATCGGCTGACGCCCCGAACTTCTCGGCATTGCTGCGCCACTTTATCCGGCGACGGGCGGCCCGTGACCGAATTGTTGTCCCGTCAATATAGAGGTCTTCAGTCAGCTTTATCTCGCCGTGTTCAGCGAGTATAATGACAAGACGGGTGAAAATGACCTTGATATGAGGCATGCATCGGGTCTTGAATCTGCTGATTGTCGTATGGTCTGGAAACTGGTAGGAGGAGAGCC
>CAJUBL010000073.1 GCA_910584665.1 uncultured Muribaculaceae bacterium
ATTTCCTGTTGGTGACAAGCGATTGTGTCATAGTCATTATATTTTCGTTATTATATCAGATTTATTTTATAGAGAAGATTCTCAGATTTTCAATCTTGGCATTGCCCCCCTGCGACGATACGGACAGCCTTGTATATGGCTCTGTCGGGAAAACAAGGTTGGTCATGACAAAACGACCGTCGTTCCCGAATACCTCAATGCTTGACCTGTCTATGAATACTCTTAATGATATTTTATTGTCCGTCTCAAATGTAGGAGCGACCGTCACAGCCGGAAAATCCTGACTGAAATCCACGACTCCGCTTTCCCGGCGGTCAAAAGAAAGTGTATGAGCAACGGCATCATATTCCATCACAACCCTTTCGCCGACATTATTCTTCAATTCGATTTCAACATTTTTTGATTTTCGCGCGTCCAGATCGAATAATATTTCACATATACCGCCGTTATCAGCCGGAAGATTATATGTCCGCATTTTTTTGCCGAGATTTATTTTTTTTACATTCAGCGTCAGTTTGTCGCGCAAGGCAAGGAGCTCGGGCGAAGGTGCGGAAGATGCATATATCTGACCGTCAGAGCCTTTGAAAAGGCCAATCTCTCTCGGGAGAGTGTTGGCGCTACGGAACTGCATCGTCGGTACTTCTGCGGCATACTGCCAGTTGCTCATCCAGCCTATCACAGTCCGCCGGTTGTCAGGGGCATCGCTCCAGCTCACTGTAGCATAATGGTCTTTACCGAAATCCATCCATTTTGTAGGTATGTTTCCGTTGGTGTCAGTATCGGCGACAAAAGTCTTGCCGTCAAAGTCGCCGATAAAATATTGTGTAGCACTCCCACCGAAGGGACCGCCGGGATTAAGATTGCAGATTAGCATCCACTTTTCTTCGTCCGTACCGTCAACTTTCAGCTTGAACAGGTCGGGGCATTCCCAGACGCCGCCCTGCGCTCCGATACCCTTTCCGAAGGAACTTTGCAGAGTCCAGTTCTTCATGTCGGGAGAAGTGAATACAAGCATTTCATGTTCAAGGGAATGGGCAAGAAGTAATACCCACTGTTTTGCGTCATCATCCCAGAACATATTAGGGTCGCGCGCCTCTGTCTCAAGCGTTATTACGGGATTTGCCGGATAAAATTCAAATGTCCCGCCGTTATCATTACTCCACACGAGGCTTTGGGTCTGACTTGCATCGGCAGATGTATAAAGACCCAACACCGCATTATTGCCATATCCGGCAGTATTGTTCGTATCAAGAGCGCAGCTACCGCTGAATACCATGCCAAGGCCGTTAGGCTCAAGCGCTTCAGGCTGAACCTCCCAATTTATAAGGTCTTTTGAAGAGGAATGTCCCCATGAAAGATTCTGCCATTTGGAACCATAAGGATTATGCTGATAGTAAAGATGCCATACGCCATCCTTATAAAACATTCCGTTCGGATCATTCATCCATCCGTAAAGTGGCGTATGGTGGTAAGCCGGACGATATTTCTCCCGGTTGGTCGTATCGAATGAGTCTGAAAGAGTCATGTTTTTCCAGCAGGCATCATCCTTGGCCTCACGCACGGTAGATCTCCCTTGGGTCGTCACCACATTCATTACTACTTCATGCCCTTTGTAGGGCGACAGGTCGAACGGTACAAAATAATCCACCTTGCTTTTGGCAAGTTTCACATTTATTGATTTGTCGAGTTTCCCGTCGACAAGAACATTCACTCTGGCGTCGTCAATAGACTCCTGAACGGGAAGCAGAAGGTATCTTCCATTTCCAGTGACTCTGACGAGTGTGTTGCTCACACCCAGATGATTAACCTCCACTCCTTCGGAGGCTGATGCCCCGGAGGATGTCATAGCCATCCCCGACATCATCATGGCCATAAGACCTTTGACTATTTTTTTCATATTTTATGTTTTTATTTTTTTGAACCTTAAGAAACAATCTTTTTTTACCTTACTGTTTGCACTTTCTTTATTTTTACCTTACTGTTTGCACTTTCTTTATTACCTAAAAAATATACCTGAAATCCGTTTGACCGTAATCCGGAAACAATGGAAATCCGGTTTTATTGTTTTCATATTGCAAAACTACTACAATATCGAAAGAGAGGCTATAAAAAATCGTGCATAGTCTATTAATTATGTTGTATCGCCCGATTTTTAATATCTTATGCACTCTTTTTCATAGGATTATAGCTATCTTTGCAGAACCTTAAATAAAAAATGACCATGTTCAGATTTATATCATACAGCTTTATGCTGTCAACAATATTACTGACCCTGTTCGGCTGTCAAGATAACAAGGTCTATAAAATCGGTGTGTCGCAATGCAGTCAGGATGACTGGCGCATGAAGATGAATGACGAGATAAACCGTGAGATAATGTTTCACGAGGATGCCGTTGTGGAAATACGTTCTGCCGACGACAGTAACGCCAAGCAAATTGAAGACATAAGATATTTTGTTGAAAACGGATTTGACATCATCATAGTCTCGCCCAATGAAGCGGCCGCACTTACTCCGGTTATAAAAGAGGTATATGAATCAGGTATACCTGTGGTAATCTTTGACAGGAATATCAACGGAGACTCATATACCGCACGTATTGGAGTGGATGATGAGGGAATCGGAAAATCCGCAGCCCATTATGCGCATCATCTACTTGGCAATGACGCAAATGCAATTGAGATCTTCGGATTGAAAGGATCCACACCTGCGGAAGGGCGTCACAACGGATTCACAAAAGAATTCGAGTCTATGGGTGGAAAGGTACTGGCAAGCGAACCGGGCAATTGGAACAAAGAAGATGCTGTTCCAATTGTGGATTCACTGTTGCGTATATATCAGGATGTGGATCTTATTTATGCACATAATGACCGCATGGCAATCGGAGCATCGGAAGTGGCACATGCCCTCGGACGTGACGACATAAGGATAATAGGGATAGATGCCGCTCCGAATATAGGGATACAAGCTGTTGCCGACAGTATTATAGACGCTACATTTCTTTACCCGACAGAAGGTCATCGCCTCATACGTACTGCCCTTGCTATCCTCAGGAACGAACCTTATAATAAGGAAACCATTATTCCTGCTTCATCGGCTGTAGATCTGAGCAATGCCGACATTCTTCTTCTGCAAAACGAAACACTTAAGGATGAAACAGGAAAAATGAAACTGTTGAAAGCGCAGATTGATGACTATTGGGCACAGCATTCATCACAGACTTCGCTTTTCTATGCAAGCGTAGCGATTATCATTCTGCTTTTCGGAGTCGGATTCCTTTTGCTCCGTGCATATTGGCAGCGTAGCAGACATCAGAAAGAACTGATGTTGCAGAACAGACTTCTTGAAGAAGAACGCGACAAGCAGAAACTTCTTAACGAGCAGCTTCAGGAGGCTACCCAGTCAAAACTCATGTTCTTCACAAACGTATCCCATGACCTGCGTACCCCTCTGACACTCATATCTGAACCCGTGGCACAACTTGCCCGCGCCGATAACCTTACAACGCAACAGCATTCCCTTATAAAGATAGCTGATAAAAATGTAAGGATACTCCAGAGGCTGATAAACCAGATTCTTGACTTCCGTAAATATGAGAACGGGAAATTGAATATAAGACTGTCGGAGGTTGATTTCAGCAGGTCTGTCCGTGACTGGATGGAGTCGTTTTACGCTATTGCCAGAAAACGTGACATAAAACTTTCGTTGGAAGGGACTGAAAAAGCCTTGCCTATGGCAATTGATTCAGAAAAGGTGGAGCGCGTGTTTTTCAATCTTCTCTCCAATGCCTTCAAATATACACCCGACAACGGAGCGATAACCGTTTCGTATGATTATGATGCTACAAATCTCACATTCAGGGTGGCTGATACAGGAGAAGGAATCAGCGAACGTGATCTCGGCAATATTTTTGACAGATTTTATCAGGTTGACCGTATCCATCCCAAAGGATCAGGTATAGGGCTTTCGCTTGCCAAAGCCTTTGTCGAACTTCACGGAGGCACAATTTCCGTAGAAAGCACATTGAACAAAGGTTCGGTGTTTACCGTGACTCTACCTATAAGGCATATAGCACAAACTACGGTTAATGATGTAAAGCGGATTGAAGACCGTGATGTTGTGGCGGAACTTGAGAATATTGAAACCGAGATATCATTTAATAAGGGAAAGCCGATAGCCTTGATTATAGACGACAATAAAGACATTCAGAAACTTGTCGGAGAATTACTGAACGGGGATTACTATATAATCACGGCATCAAACGGCAAAGAAGGCGTGAAACTGGCTGCAAAATATATACCGGACCTCATAATCTGCGATGTCATGATGCCGGTTATGGATGGGCTGGAATGTTGCCGACGAATCAAAAATGAGGTTTCGACCTCCCATATTCCCGTATTGATGCTGACCGCCTGCTCGATGGACGAGCAAAGAGCGCAGGGATATGACAGCGGAGCAGACGGGTATCTTTCAAAACCATTCAACAGCACGGTCCTGAAAGCAAGGTGTTCAAGTCTGATCGCCAATAGGAAACGCATTCAGGAGCTTTGGATGTCATCATCAGTATCAAGAGAAGGCGATAGTAGTGAAAAACTGAAATCTTCCAGACCGATACCAGCGGAAGATATTGACAATGAGTTTTATAATCGTTTCCTTGAATTGTTCAGAACCGAGATGGGCAATGCTGATCTCAGTGTCGATATGATTGCATCTGAAATGGGGCTTGAACGCTCTCAGTTTTACCGCAAGATAAAAGCTCTGACGAATTATGCCCCGGTTGAGCTTATGCGCAGACTAAGATTGCAAAGGGGACGTATCCTTATAACCTCAACCGATAAAACCATGAGTGAGATAGCATACGAAATAGGGTTCTCTACTCCGGCTTATTTTACAAAGTGTTACCGTGACGCTTATGGCGAGGCACCAACCGAGACTCGTAACAAACTGACTGACTGAACAACAAGAGAAGACCATGTTATGCAATATTGACGCACCTCCCACTGTTTTTTGATGGAGGTGCGTTTTTTGTTCTTATGCTCGCTATCAAAATTCGGGCATTTTATATCAAAAACCGGGCATTGTCTGAAATTTGATAGCACGTACAACATTCCTGATAGGTCGCACTGGATTTATGGGCTAATTTTGCGATAGAAATTATCACAAAAATCAGTAATAAAATGAAAAGAACGTTTCTCAGTGCGATATTGCTGTCAGTCATGGCAATCATAGCGCAGGCACAGAATATCACTGTGCATGGGACGGTGGTTTCAAAGTCTGACGGAGAGCCGTTGATCGGAGCATCTGTCATTTGTGAAACTACCAGAGCAGGTGTTTCCACCGACATTGACGGAAGATTCAGTATTTCCGTTCCCGAAGGTGCGACATTGAAATTTTCTTATATAGGGTTTAACCCGGCCGAGGCTAAAGCCATGCCGGAAATGACCGTTACTCTGGAAGAGGACTCCGAATTGCTTAACGAAGTGGTTGTCGTAGGCTATTCCTCCGAAAAGAAGTCTGACCTCACCGGCTCTGTCTCGGTTGTGAAAATGAAGGATGTGTCCGATACGCCCACGGGCAATGTGATTCAGTCGTTGCAGGGACGCGTAGCCGGTATGAATATCACTACCGATGGTACTCCTGGCGGTCTGAGCACCGGCACATCTATCCGCGGTGCATCTTCTTTCCGCGGCGACGCCAATGGCCCGCTTTACGTTATCGACGGTGTGATGACACGCGAGAATCCAGGTACAATACTTAATTCAAACGACGTCGAGTCTATCCAGGTTCTTAAAGACGCTGCTTCGGCTTCGATCTATGGTGCCCAGGCGGCAAACGGTGTGATCATCATTACAACCAAACGCGCAAAGAAAGGGGAATGCCATGTGACATTCGACGCGACGCTGACCTTGCAGACTTATCAGAGCGGTCTTGATATGCTCAATGCCGACCAGTGGGGTCAGGTTTACTGGACAGCCCATAAATACGCACACGGAACAACTCCTAACTCGGAAGTCTACGGCAACGGACCTGAATCTCATTTCAAAGGCTATACGAACCTGAACGGTGTCGCAGTTTCGCCCCGCAATACCGACTGGGAGAAAGAAATCCACCGAACCGCACTGATGCAGACCTATAGCGTAGGCCTGTCGAAAGGTGACGAAAACGGTTCTTCCTCACTCTCGCTCAGCTTTCTCGACCACGACGGTATTATAAAAGGCTCGGATTTTAGAAAAGCCAATGCCCGTTTCAGCTCTGACTATGTTTTTTTGAACAACCGTCTGCGTGCCGGCGGCAACCTGACAATCAACTGGTGGCGCCAGCATAACGCGCCCGGCGGTATAGAGGAAAATGCAATCAAAATGCATCCGGCACGCACAGTCTACGACGATGAGGGCAACTACAACGACCAGATCAATTTCGGATTGAATGACACTCCCAACCTGATGCGCCAGATTGAGGAACAGAGCAAAAACGATCATGAGTACTGGCGTGTGTTCGGTAACGTCTATATGTCTGTCGAACCTGTTAAAAACCTCATTGTAAAGACCAATTTCGGTATAAACTACCACAATGGTTCCGACAAGGAATTCACTCCGGCAAACCTGCGCGACAATACGAACTTCCTCAAACAGTACTCAAGCAAGACTGTCGACTGGGTGTGGACAAACACCGCGCAGTATAACGCCGACTTCGGCAGAAACTCGATAATGGCCCTGATTGGAGTGGAAGCCAAGCGTAATCATTTCGAAGACATGTTCGCAGAGGGCAAGGGTCTGGAAATTGAAGACAAGAACTTCCTCTATCTGGGCAACACCACATCGAACCGCAATCTTGGTTCCGGGGCGTCGAACTATTCCATGTTCTCGCTGTTCGGAAAGATAAACTACGCGTGGGACAACAAGTACCTGCTGTCGTTCACACTGCGACGAGACGCTTCGTCACGCCTGGCGACCGAACACAACTACGACTGGTTCCCGTCGGTATCGGCCGGCTGGCGTATCACACAGGAGCAGTTCATGGAGGGCACACGCTCATGGCTCAACGACCTGAAAATCCGTGGAGCCTACGGTGTGAACGGTAATGACATCATTGCCAACGATGCTTTCTATGCAAAATATATTGTCGACCTCGAACGTTCGGCCTACGCTATAAACGGCGGCAATAAGCTCTATCAGGGCGTACTGCTGCAACGCAGCACCAATCCCGATCTTACGTGGGAGAAAACCTATCAGACCGACTTAGGTTTCGACGCAGCATTTCTTAACAACCGTCTGGCTGTTTCATTCGACTACTTCTACAAGAAAACCGACGACATGCTTGTCGAAAAACCATACATAGCAACCATAGGCGAGGGCGGTTATTGCTGGTACAACGGAGGTTCGATGACAAACCAAGGGGTTGAAATCACGGCGGAATGGCGTCAGCAGGTCAACAAAGACTTCAGCTTCAGTGTCGGGCTCAATGTCACGGCCATGAAGAACAAGGTCACCGACCTGATGGATGACATCTATTATACCTACGGCGGCGGCAACGGTATAGACAAGAGTATCGTGGGACATGCGCTCGGTTCCTGGTTCGGTTACAAGACCGACGGCGTTTTCCGCACACAGGCAGAAGTTGACGCATATCGGGAAAAATATCAGATAAACTTCGGCAATCCGGCTGTTGGACGCGTGCGCTACGTTGACACCAACAACGACGGTATTATCAGCGACCGTGACCGCACATGGCTCGGATGTGACCTGCCCAAAGCACAGTTCGGCCTTAATCTTAGCGCAGACTGGAAAGAGTTCGACCTGAGCATGTTCTTCAACAGCATTATTCGCGATGCATGGAACAATTCCAAGTACTACACCGACTTCTTCCCGCTCTGGACCGGTAACCACGGCCAAAAACTTCTCGATGCGGCAAACTCCTATGAGAAGTTCCTGCAGACCGGCTACTATGCCTCTGACGTTCCCGCTCCGTCGGTCATAAACAGCAACAGCGAGGAAAAGGGTTCGGAGTACTATATCGAAGACGGATCGTTCATTCGTCTGAAATCTCTCACACTGGGCTATACGCTTCCCGAGAAAATCCGCACAAAACTGCATCTGCAAAATGCCAGAGTCTATTTCCAGGCACAGAATGTGTTCACAATCACAAACTACAGCGGCGCCGACCCCGAAGGCCTGGGCTATCCCTATGCTCTGCCCCGTCAGTACACATTTGGCATCCAGTTCGGTTTCTAACTCTTAAATAATAAAATACGATGAAAATCAATAAAATATTGGCAGTTTCGCTTACAGCTCTATCACTATCGGCCTGTAGCGATGAATTTCTTGAAAATAAACCGCAGGGCCCCATGTCGGAAGCCAATGTCAGCGACCCCAAGGCTGTGGATCTGCTGGTTAACGGAGCTTACGCAACGTTCGGGTGCCGCTACACAGACTCCAACGACCCCCACTGGTTTCCGGTAACCAACTGGAGTTTCGGCGAAGTACGCGCCGACAATGCATATAAAGGTGGCGGCGGCGAAACCGACGCATGGGAAATCAACGATATGGAGAACGCACGCGTGCAACCCGACAACGGTTTTCTCGATGGGAAATGGTTCAATTTATACTGCGGTATATCGCGTTGTAATTCAGCTTTACGCGCTCTTGACAATGTAGATGAAAAGGGAAACAAAGATGTGAACATCAGAAAAGCCGAAGTGCATGTGATACGCTGCCACTGGTATTTCGAGCTTGTGCGTCTGTTCAACCGTATTCCCTACATGGACTACAATGTGGACAAAGAAGACTATATCAACTTCCGCAACGATGAGTTCACGCGTGACCAGCATCTTGCCCGCATTGCCAAAGAATTGCTGGATGCTGCGGAAGTACTGCCTGAAAGTCAGCCCGAAATAGGCCGCATCAACAAACGTGCCGCCAAAGCTTATGCCGCTAAGGTTAAACTCTATCAGGCCTATGAGCAGGATCCGCAGACCAATGCAGTCGTAAATATCAACAAAACGCTACTTAAAGAGGTAGTCGAACTTATCGACCAGGTTAACGGCTACAAGCTGCTTGACGATTTCCAGCAGCTTGACTTGCTTGAATATGAGAATGGTACTGAATCGGTTATGGCAATACAGTTCTCAAAAGAAGACGGAACAAAAGACTCCGGTCGTATCAACTGGAGCATGCTTCTGAATTCAATGACCGGCCCGGGCTGCCCCTGGAGCGGCGACGGCTTCTTCCTTCCGTCACAGGATCTGATCAACGCCTACCAGACTGATGCCGACGGACTTCCGGTTTTCGATTATCAGTCGCTTCCCGACTATAGTGTTGTGAAATTCGACAATGAAGGCAAATACTATCTTGACAATATCGCAGGCAATGTCGACCCACGGCTTGATTTCGTTGTCGGACGTCCGACCATCCGCTACAAGACTTTTGCCGAGCGTCCGTGTGGTCTTTGGGTGCGCGACAGCGGAACCTACGGCTACAACAATACAAAACGATTCTGGCTTTCGCCCGAATCGGAGGATGCCAATCACGGCTGGCCTTGGGGCGCATCGGGGTTGAACTGGCAGATTATCCGCTATGCCGATCTGCTGCTCTACAAGGCTGAGGCTCTGATTGAGATTGGTGGAGAAGGTCTGGATGAGGCCAGGAAACTCATCAATGAAGTGCGTCAGCGAGCCATGAACAGCAGATACGTCAAAGATTTCAATGATGACTCCAAGGATGCCGCCAACTATAAGATAGGACTTTATCCGGCACAGGGATGGACACAGGAATACGCACGGAATGCCCTGCGCACGGAAATGCGACTTGAGAAAGCCATGGAAGGCGAGCGTTTCTTCGACCTGGTACGGTGGGGAATAGCCAAAGAAACTATGAACAACTACTTCGCCGCTGAAAAAGACAATAGAATCTATTATACCGGAGCTTCTTTCGATACAGGTGAAGAGTACTTTCCTATCCCTGTCGCACAATACAATTTCTCCGGCGGAATCTACGTACAGAATCCCGGATATCCTGAATTCTAACTGACGGAAACATCGGGATCCCGGATCTCAGGATAGACAGGCACAGAACTATGGAGCCGGCTGACCGGTGCAGGTCAGCCGGCTCCTAAAACCGGTGTAAGGTAACGGTCACACATCAGTTGCCTTCATACCTGGCGGCGACACGATGCGGAAGATCGGCCGATGACGATCCTACGGCAAATGTATATTTACCCGGAGTGATACGCCACGAAGATGTCGTCTCGTCATAATAAGCCAGAACTGAGACCGGTATGTCAATTGTTACCGTACGGGTCTCACCGGCATCAAGATCCACCTTGGCAAATCCCGCCAGTTTTCTCTTCTCTCTCAGCAGCCCCTTGACCTCAGGTGAGGTAACATATACCTGAACCGTCTCAGCACCGCTCCGGTCACCGGTATTGGAAACAGCCACTTCAAGTCTGTATGAATCGCCGTCACGTGTCAGCGACGGCCTGCCGATCCCGAATGTCGTATATCCGAGTCCGTATCCGAACGGAAATTGTACCGGAATACTTTTGGTGTCATACCAGCGGTAGCCTATCAGTATATCCTCATCATAATAAATATCGTAGATCCTGCTGTCAGGACGTTTTATTCCCGGATAACGGCGCTCACCCCACACCGGAGTATCCTCCATACGGTACGGGACCGTGAACGGAAGCCTGCCTGAAGGATTCACAGCACCTGTCAGGACATCGGCGAGACTATTGCCGGCCTCACTGCCGAGATACCAGTCCTGGACTATAGCCCCGGCCTTATCGGCCCAGGGCATTGCGACAGGATTACCCGAGATATTGACAACGACCAGATTCCGGTTGGCCTCGGCAAGAGCCCCGATCAGAGCCTCCTGACCATAAGGCAGTCCGAGCGACAGACGGTCACGGTCCTCACAATCCTGATGATCTTCCTTGTTCAGTCCGCCCACAAATATCACCAGATCAGCATTTCCTGCCATCCTGACGGCATCTGCAACAAGCATAGCACTGTCACGTGTTTCAGAGAGAAGAGCGAAATCCCTGGATCTGACATTGTTATACACAACCGGACCGGCACCGATATATCCGCGCTCCCAGTCAACCTCGGCCCTGCCACGCAGTGCGTCACGCAATCCCTGCAGAGGAGATATCTCATGCTGAGCCTTCAGCGACGATGAGCCGCCGCCTATCGTCAGCATCTTGACAGCATTCTCTCCGACCATCAGTATATTGCGTACCTTATCAGAAACCGGCAGCAGACCGTTGTTCTTCAGCAGCACTATCCCCTCGCCGCCTATCCGCCGGGCGACAGCATAATGCTCAGGACATGTAAACCGTCCCTTCCAGTATGAAGGAGCCATAGACGTACGGAAAATGGTACGGAGCACCCTGCGTACATGATCATCCAGCACTGCCTCCGATTCACGGCCGTCGCGCAGACGCTCGAGATAAGGGTTAGCCATATGATACGTATCATACGCGTTCATATCTGCCGTCAGGCCGTCAGTTCCGGTACCCATTTCCAGATCAAGGCCTCCGTCAAGCACCTTATCCGTATCATGCGCACCGCCCCAGTCACTGACCGTGACACCGTCAAACCCCCAGCTTTCCTTAAGTATCTCCTTGATAAGACGCGGATTTTCACAGGCATGACGATTTTCAAAAAGATTATAGGATGGCATAACCGCCCATGCTCCGCCCTTTTCGACACCGGCACGGAATGCCGGCAGATAGATCTCATAGAGAGCACGGTCACTCACGTGCACATCACTTTCATTACGGTTCAGTTCATTGTTATTAAGTGCGTAATGCTTCAGACAGGCCGCCACATTATTGCTCTGTACACCTTTTATATATGGAACAGCCATGACCGACGTAAGCAACGGATCTTCACCGAGATATTCAAAGTTTCGTCCGTTAAGCGGGGTACGCAGCATATTCACCCCCGGAGCCAGAAGCACATCTTTGCCACGATACCGGGCTTCCTCGCCGATAGCACGGCCATACTCATACGCCAGTTCCGGACGCCACGTCGCCGCCAGACA
Organism: uncultured Muribaculaceae bacterium; assembly: GCA_910584665.1. Taxonomy (GTDB): domain Bacteria; phylum Bacteroidota; class Bacteroidia; order Bacteroidales; family Muribaculaceae; genus JAAVFS01. Next base: position 12,040 of record CAJUBL010000073.1, read on the forward strand.
CGTCAGTGCAGGGAAAGCCGTACACGAGTCATTGGTCCATCCGGCATTATCCCAGTTGTCCCAGAAAACCTCGCCGCGTATTCCGTGAGGACCATCGGCACACCATAATTCAGGAATCCCCAGACGCGGCACACCGGCCGACGAGAACTTGGACTGGGCATGAAGCACCCTGACCTTCTCCTCAAGAGTCATACGGCTGAGAGCATCCTCCACCCTTTCCTCTATCGGTGCCGTGTAGTCAAGATACACAGGCGTTTCCTGTGAGGCGGCACCGAAAGCTGCCACGCAGGAAACTGCAATCATAATCGATCTCATTATTAGTTTGTCTAATATTAAAGGATGTCCGAACTTCATTATTTTACAATGACTTTAGAAACTCTGTCACCGGTTCGTTTCAGGTATATGCCTCCGGACGGATTTTCGACCCTGACACCGCGCATATCATAATACTCGGCGCAACTGTCATCATCCACAGTAACATCCCCTATACCTGACTGATCCCCGAGATATTCGGCTCCGACGGTCCACTCCTTGAGATCCAGTGTCAGCCTGTAAC
>CAJUBL010000074.1 GCA_910584665.1 uncultured Muribaculaceae bacterium
GATATAACTATTGAGTATGAAAAATTTTTATCCCCACTATTTTTCTACTGAGCCCGTTAAATGCCATTATAGGGCTCCCTGCTCTACGAGGGTGCATACACGCTCTATGATGGCGTCCTGTCGATCTGTTTCGGGATGGTATTCGTTCTTTAGGTTTACTCCGAACAGGCGGCCGAAACCTTGCCAGAAAGTGGCGCGGAACGAGCCTAAGAAGGCTTTGAGTATCGAATAGCCCGACTGTTTGGTCTCGCGCTGTATAAGCTTGACGAGCATGCGGGCCTGGCTCTTGGTGAAGCGTCTGAGCTGGGGTTTGTATTGCTCGAAGATAGCCCCTTCCATTTCCTTTATATATTGTTCACGTTCTTTCTGGGTGGGGAAGGTCTCGATGTATTCGTATGTCTCCACGAGTGTCTCGCATATGAGCTTTGCCCACGGCAGTGTGCGCCTGACATCCCGTACCGTGCGCCAGTAGAATTCTTCCTCTTTCTTGTTTCTGAACCTGATGGGGTTGAAGACAGTGATCTCGTTCATGACGATCATGAGCACGGTATCCCCGTCCTCGGTGACGGTGTGGTATTTTCCTTTGTATATCCTGTTGCGTCCGTCGCCTGGATCGGGTGGCTGTATATCGGGATCGGCGGCCAGGAGTGTGGCCGCCAGCAACAGAACAGGTATGGAGAGGATATGTTTCACGTTATTATAACGTTTTGATAAAGGCTTTTATTGAATTTCTATCGTAGGGGCGATGTAAGTCACACTGTCGGTGGCACGTGTGGTGGCGGTATACAGCCATCGGTAGAAATCGATGGTGGTCAGTGCGTCGGGCTGTATCATGCCCATGTCTATGAATACCGACCGCCACTGTCCGCCCTGTGCCTTGTGGCAGGTGACGGCGTAGGCATACTTGACCTGCAGGGCGTTGAAGTAGGGATCGTTCTTCAGACAGGTCAGTCGCTGTGGATAGGGGGTGTCGGGTGCGAAAAGGACAGAGTCGTTGAGACAGCTGTCCATGTGGCGCCGCTGAAGGTCGGGATCGAGTGACGGTGCCTCGCTGGTGAGAGATGACAGCATTATCTTGGTATCGAGAGTGATGTCGTGGTCGGGCAGACGCAGTGTCACGTCGGCATATCTTATCCCGCCGCGTGTCTCTGTGCCGTGGATTGTTTCCACTATGGCTATATCACCGTTGGCTATGAAGTCGACCGCCTTGATGTCACGAGTCCAGAAATAGTTGTTTCTGGCTATCATAAGAGGCTCACCTCTCACTAACTCTGTCTCGTAATCGAGTATGGTGGACCGTATGGCAAGGTTGAACTGTACGGCGCGACGGTTGCTGCGGGTTATGAGCAGTGTGTCGCCGATACCATACTGCCGGTAGGCGTCGTCCAGTGAGTCCTGAAGGTCCTCGCCTTCCGATATGTGAATATCCTTAAACGGTGTGACGGCTAGCCGGGGTACCGGTATGGGATCCAGAAGCATGTCACGGCGCAGTCGTGTGGCGTTGTAGAGAATGCCTGAATCGCGGCTTTGCCGTACAGTCCGGGTGATGACAGCGCGGGTGACGCGTAACCCCATGGACCGTAGTATATCAGGGGTCATTGCCGGAGATTCATTGTTGCCCGGAGGTGGCAGCTGTGCGGTGTCTCCGCTCAGTATAAGGCGGCAGTTGATGCCGCTGAACACGTAGTGTATCAGATCTTCGAGCAGATTGGTTCCTCCGGCAGTATCACCGGCGGCTATCATCGACGCCTCGTCGACAACAAAGACGGTGTTGGCCGATCGGTTCTCGGCTATACCTGTCACTCCGGTCGATCCCTGGGCTATGGAGGCGTGGCGGTATATGCGGCGGTGTATGGTCCATGCTGTGTGTCCGGCGTGGGCCGACAGTACCTTGGCGGCCCGGCCTGTCGGAGCCAGAAGCACTGCCCTCATCCCGATGAGCGGCAACGCCCTGACTAAGGCTCCTGTGACAGAAGTCTTGCCGGTACCGGCATAGCCGTTAAGCAGGAATACGGTATCGCCGGGTGTCGATGCTGAGCAGTACCGGGCGAGGGCCGCTATCAGCCCTATCTGCTGGCGGGTAGGCTCGAACGGTAGCGAATCTACAATACTCTCGGCAAACTGCAGTGTATCCATACCGGCAAAGATACGAATAAGTCGAGCGCAAAAGCAAAATTTATTTTGATTTTGCCGAGCGCAAGTATCTAAGACGCAGTCAAAGATACGGATAAGTCGAATACAAAACCAAACTTGTTTGAGTTTTATTGAGCGAGAGTATCTTGGGCGTAGCCAAAGATACGGATAAGTCGAATACAAAACCAAATTTGTTTGAGTTTTATTGAGCGAGAGTATCTAAGACGAAGTCAGAGATACGGATAAGCCGGGAGCAAATCAAATATTTGAATTTAATCTGCGTTTATCGTTTTATTTAAGTCTGAACAATACCAGATTTCTGTTATCTGTCAATGCAAAGATCCGGTCATCGGTCAGATCCACACCTATACTCTCCACATACCTGTCAAGATGAAATATCTCAGTCATATTGCCTGCCATATCATAGACATGTATCATGTTACTGCGATATGTGTTTCTTCTGTTTACCAGCCCACCGTCATACAGTGCGTATATTTTATCATTACTTGCCGTGACATCGATGTATCCATATCTGGAATCTTCGGTGTCTGACAGGTTTTCGTCACAGATCACATCAAAATAGTTGTGACTGAACTGAGGTAAAAGTCGGGTATCAGCAATTCTGAAACCTTCTATAAGACCGCCATTTTCAGTAATTCGAATCATGAATTCATTGTTCGGAGACAGAACAAATTTATTGGCATCTTTTAAGATACGTCTTACATTATCCTCTCCTTTTTTTGTAAAAGATTCCAGACAGATATTTTCTTCCTTATCATTTTTTAAGAACATACATATGTTATTCCCAAATATTCCTCTGAGAAGTGTCAGTGAATCATTCAGAGGAAAAGCATCAGCAATCATCCGTCTTTTTAAAGCCGGTGATTCATATGCATAGTAAACATCATCTATATGTTTCTCATTAAAAAAAAAGAACTTGCAGTGGTAGTTGTCGAAAACTGAAATATAGTTTATATTATCTTTGTTGAACAGAGAGATACTTGTCAGAACATTCACTGCCTCTCCGGGACCATGTCCTATCCGGCAGAATCGATATGCCGTATCATTTGTAATATCATATTTTGTATAACAGAAATTTCCCCATGGATCAAAAATATATACGGCATTATTTATTACCCCGCTGATACTGCCGGATCTACCTATAAGAACAGGTGATTTCTGGTCAATTATGATATGGCTTGATATTTCCCGGACCGGAGCGTCAAATACTTCTTTGCCGTCTTTTTTCTCCGTGCAGGCGAACAGCATGAATAATATGGACAAAAAAGTATATAGATTTAGATATTTCATCTACTAAAGAATAAAATATAAATGATAGATATTGCAGTTGCTCATTTAAATATCGGTTACTTAGATAGTTCAATGATGTCATTGGGTAATATTGAGTTTCCGATATCATTTTTCGGGGTATTCTTAAGGAACAGCATCGGAACTATAGTATGGTTTTTAGCAAACGGCAACATATTGGCTTTACGGAAAAGTTCGTCTGTCAGCTGTTTACCGTTTTCCTGATTAGTCCATTTGCATTCTCCGATCAGCAGATATTTTTTATCAAGTGATTCTGAAATCACATCGAACTCTACCTGTTCAGACTCCTTGTTCTCATTGAGAACAGAGCCCCACCAGCGTTTTGCGTTGCCGTAGACTACTCCATTGATACAATTTCCTGTTACAGTATCCCGACATATTTTTTCCCATTGCATACTCACATATTCTGAAAAATGGTCTCTCAAAGCCTGTTCTATGGGTAAACGACGGCCAAGCTCGATAAAAGAACGATTGGGAACGACAAACCGATAGTAGAAAGCCATAAACGGATCGGAAATCTTATACAGACTCTTTTTTGCATTTTTGTTATTAATCCCGAAAGGAACATCTTTTTCCAAAAATCCGAGATCAATAAGTTTCTTCAGTGGTCGGGACAGATTGGTTGCCGGTTCATTGCATCGTGCCGCAATTTCAGAAAGACGATTTGCTCCGGTTTCGATATAGGACATTATTGTTGAAGTCTTGACTATATCTTTTATATCATCCTGAAACAATTTTATCGGTTCTTCATAGAGTGTCCCATTTACCGAAAAGATGTTGTGCCACATGGCATCATCAAGCGAGTCCCTGTTTTCTCTTAACTCCCAGTAACGTGGCACACCGCCCCATACGGCATACTCTTCAATGGCGTTTATCGCTCCGAGGTTTAAGGCTTCCTGAATATATGGCAAGTGTATTGGTGTAAGTCTCATTATCTCATCAGCGCGTCCATAAAGAGGTGCAGATGAGTCAAGAAACAATCCGTACATCATGTTTTGTGACGAGCCGCAAAGTACAAGGTTATATTGCAATTGTTTTTCGTCAATAAGTTTCTGCAATACAGATGGCAGTTCGGGAGATTGCTCCACCAGATATGGAAATTCATCCAGGCATAGTGTAAGATGCTTGTCTGTCCTATAATTGATAGCACGAAATATAGACTCCCAATCAGGATATGTCAACTTGTCGAAATCCCGAAACAGTTCTGCCGTAACCTTTGCGAGCAACGTCCTCTGATGTTGCTCTTCTGAACGGTCTGCAAGGAAATAGATATCATTGTCTGACAAGACTCTTTTTATGAGAGTTGACTTGCCAAGTCGCCGGCGACCGTACATTACTACCAACGATGATTTCTTTCTGCCAAGAGCATCCTTTAACCGTGTTGCCTCATCTGTTCTGTCAACGAATTTCATATATTATATTTATTATGCAGTGCAAACATAATGTTTTTGCTGCATAATACAAAATTTCATGTTTTGTTTTTTATTTCTGTTGTAAGGTGACTGTCGGTGACCTCAGTCGGCGTGCCTGCCTATAGCCAGCGCTGGGAGCCGTCGTGGTCGAGGATGAAGATGCGTACATCGTGTCCCTTGGAGAGGTCCCGTAACAGCAACAGCGCACCTGACGGTATATTGTCGTAGCTGATGCTCACGGTCGTTGCCTGTCGGCATCCCAGACTTATCCAGCGGTCACCGCCCCAGTACAGCAGTTCGTATTCATCGCCCGGTTCGATGGTGTTTCCGTCGCCCCGTGGTGTATATTGTATTCTCCCTACGTCGACAGGCCGCCCGAAGTCTATACCTACCCAGGCTTCCCCCTTGGCCTGCACCGACGCCGGTGTGAGTATATTGCCGTCAAAGGCGTTAGAGGCCGGGCGTATCGGGTCGGTTCCGGCCGATTGTATCGGGTTGCCGGAAAGTTTCGTGCCGTCCGTGCGGTCGAAGAATGTCAGCTCGGCTATCTCGCAACGGGCTTCAGGCGCCCGTCTTATGATGCGCCAGTAGCGGTGCCGGCAGTTTTCTCCTACTGTGATGACGCCCGAGCGGTCGGGCGAGTCCGTTATTGTGGCTATAGGGCGGGCGTCGGCAAAATCAGGCCGGTCGGCGGCTTCGATTGTGGAACCGAGTATGTGGCGTGACAACGCCCAGGCATATTCCTGTAATGCCGATTTGCGGTATAGCGTCGCTGACAGTGTGCTGTCCGTTACAGCGTCGAGGCTGGTTATACTGCCGTCCAGATCAAGCAGAAACGGTGGTTCGAGAGGCGTCATCACACCTTGCTTACTGTAAGCGACCGGCATGTAGACACAGCCTCCGCCCAGACGGTCGAATGTCGCCTTGCCGTTGTCGACCCGTGCGTAGTCTACCGGAATCCATTTGTCGAACGATGAGACGGCAAGGTAGACGTATTCTCCGGATCTCGTTCTGATGCTATGGCTGAATGTGCGGCCGTACTCGTCGGTAACGTCGCGGCGGAATATGTTGCGGAACTGTGCCGGCACATGGCTCCCGCTGCTGTTGAGCCGCAGCAGATCGCGGTTGATCGCATAGGTGTCCCGGTATACCTTGGGTTTGCGCTCGTTGACGTGCATATGGCTCGCCGCGGTTTCCATGAATGGTACAAAATGATAGGTGCGGCTGTTCTGGGCGAGCACCACGAGACCCTCATGCCCCTGATTGTGGTGCCCCCACCGCGGAACGGCATCACGTGCCACCGGAATGCCGGCGCTGCGGAACAGCGGCATACCTGCGAGGCAGTAGTCGTTGCAGGTGCCGTAGCTTATACCGAGCATTGTCGAGTGACGGTAGGGCAGGTCGGGACGCGCCACCCCTATGCTCTGCATTGCGAAACTGTCTATAAGGCAGCGGTTGAGCATCTCGGCGGCGGCAAACGATGAGCCGTAGAAGTTGGTGCAGGCCGAGAGAGAGGCGAGGGAGTCGGCAAACATATCGGCATAGTCCTGTCGCCATGAGTCAAGCTCTTCAAGCTCATGTGATTTATACGGAAGTATATATTCGCAGAAGTCATCGAACGACAGGTAGCGGCACCACGGTGACTCTTCCCATTGCCTGAAAGCACGGTCTATGTTGTCAATAAGATAATCGGCCGAGATGAAACTGATATCGGGACGCACGGGAAGAGCGTTGAATTTCATGTCGCGATGCAGGCTGTTGAGTACATATTCCTTCTGGTAGACATTGTAGGTTACCATGCGGTCGAGCCATACGTCGATAGTGTCATAGTATGCATCGGTAAGATCAAGGTCGGCATACGAGTAGTGTCCCGGCATGTTTGCGATGAGGAAACGTGCCGCCTCGAGTTTCAGCGGGTCACCGTTATAGTGCCTGAGCACACGCTCGAGTTCTCCTCGGTTGTCGCCTGCCAGCTCCAGCGCCTCCTCCACGTAGCGGTCCGTGCGGATGCTTTCGTGGCATCCGCACAGACCTGACGCAGTCATCAGCAGCACTACGATCGAAGCACATAATTGTATTGTTATTTTCATACGTTTATTGAACTGATTTAAACTTATTACAAATTAACATTCAGAGGCTGTTTTCGAGGAGATTTTGAGCTTTCTGAGGGAGCGATGGGGTTCCATCGTGACCGAGGAAAGAGAAGAAATCGGCCGAAAACAGGCCTGAATGTTAAATGTAAGGCTTACATCAGTTTGGGATTTCACATTTTGTAATAAGTTTAAATCAGTTCATTATTTTATTCTATCAGTTTGCCGGCCACAAGGTTCAGCGGGATCGGTCCCCATGTTCTGGAATCTTCCGAGCCGTTTCGGTTATCTCCCATTACAAAGATAAAATCATCGAGAGCTGTGAATGTTGAATCTTCGGTATTGAATTCAAAGTCCCTGTTGCGTGACAGCATCCTGAATTGTGTCCCGTTTAGTTCTGAAGAATTAATTTTCATGCCGCGATACGGTACTATCCTGAATAATCTTGCTTTTGCCGACAGGTGTGTTGTATCACAGAGAGCATATATGGAATCTCCCGGAAGGGCCACGCAACGTTTGATTGCCATAAAATGATTGTTTCCCGGGATATTCATCGCTATTATGTCATTGAGGTCCGGTATTTTGGAATGTATATAAGTAAATGACTTGTTTAAAGAAAGTATTGAATCGATATGCTCATCTGAATGAAAAAAATAAGCAATATTACCGACCCAGGGAATCTCATATACATTACGGGGCAGACGGTATCCATATGCATTCTTTTTAATGAATACATATTCTCCGTGTGATAAGGTCGGGGTCATGGAATATCCCCTGACGGTATGTAATTCTATCAGAAACATTTTTATCAGGATCACACCGATAAACAGAAAGAACAGGCATGCAGTGAAAGCTACATTCTTTCTATTGAATATATCTGAGAATCGCTTTCTCATACAGGTCTTTAAGGGCAGGATTATTAAAAGGATTGCCTACAAGCCGTATTGTATCATTTCTGTCTGCCAGTATAGCGTGGAATCTGTCATCCTCAAGGTTATTTAAAAATGCAAAATCTTCGTCAGGATCATAAATCCATTCATGTCCCCAGGTACTGTTGATATATGCTTCAATGTTGCTGTTGCAGGAATCTGCCGTGACAACAGCTAAAATCGGGATATCGGTTTTGTATTTTTCCTCTAATTCGGATTTAATGCTGTTCCAGTATTTAAACTTTGACAGGCATACTCCGCAATCAAGATTAATGCAGTATATGATCTTGAAATCCTTGGTCATTAATTTGCTGAATGATAGTGAGTCGGGGCGAAAAACAGTTATGGAGTCCGGTAGAGTCACTTTATGGTTGATGATACTCTCGATTACCTGGCGGGAATGCCATTTCCAGTATTCATCTGCCCCATTCTGCTTATGTTCCTTACATCCGATAAGAGCGGAAACCAATGACATAATCAACAGTAATGTCTTATAATTCATATTTTAGAATATAATATCCATCAGCCGATGATTCACCGAGGGCATAAAGGTATTTGTCGTCGGGTGTCACGGCGATGGCTTGCACCCATTTGTCCAGGTTTAAAATACGTCGTAAAGACCCGTTCTTGTCAAAAACTTTTACTGTATTGGATGAGCTGCGACGGGTATCTTTATATATGTCAAGTTCCCGTATTTCGTTTTGTTTTAATCCTATATAAAGCTGATATGCATAGTTGTTGCTGAGTGACAGATCCTGTGTATAGGAATATGATTCACTGGTATAAAAAGCTTGAACAAAGTCGGGTCCGCTTTCCTGAATGTATAGATCATTCGGATATGAATCTATATATACATTGTATGCTACAGAATCTTTATCAATATTCATAAATGTGCGTACGTCGGCTTCAGTATATGCTGCAACTGCAAATTTACCGTTTGGACTAACTCGGATGTATGGGTAATATAACTGGATATTTGCCCAGTCAGTAAGTTGTTCGTTGACAAGATTCTTGTCGGGATACGGAACTATGGTCTTGATCAGATCTCCGTTTCCGTTAACGATAGCAAGCATACCGGCAACTGTGCCGTTCGAAACAATGATATTGCCATTGGCCAGTTGACCGAATGCGTTTGTATAGATTATACCGCTGGAAACATCAAGTGCATTATCATTTGTATTCTTTTTTAAAGTTAGTGTAGGCTCGACCTCATATCCATTTTCAATTGAACCAGTCATATTCAATATCGTGTTACGATAAGAATCCATTGCACATAAAGATTTGTCTTTTTCAATGTATTGTATGTTTGATATGCGCATAGCTTCTTTGGGGCCTTCTCCTTTTACAAGGAAACTGCTTCTTAGCTTTCCGGTTTTATCATAAACATCTATCAGATTATCTGTTTTATTGGTGTTGACTATGGCGAGACCCTTATCTGTTGCGGTCAATGACATCGGAGTCTGGAGTTCCTCTTCATTCATGAACACCTCCGATGTGAGTTGTTCGATTTCAATCGGCTTGTCATGTGAGTTTTGAGCGCAGGATGTATTAACAAACAATGGTAGTGATAGAATAAGATGCGATATATAATATAATTTTTTCATAAACTTATAAATTTAGTACGGAAAGTACATTGCATAAGCATCAAATGTACTTTCCGTGTTAAGACAGGATATTAATTACTGATAAACAATTCCCTTACCAGTGGCTTTAATGACTAAAAGGCCGCCCGAGTAAATCGAGCACTCATTTATATTGGAAGCATCACATTCAGTTTCACCTGCTGATAATCCCACGACCTCAATATTTTCCATAGTGAGATCCGATGCATTCTGCGGTATCTTTGAGTTGAAAATAAATACACCGACGCTTGCCAGGCAAGCGATAGAAAAAATAAGTTTTTTCATGACATTTTGGTTTAGTTAATAAATTGGTAATTATAAATCTATGCGCAAGGATTTATTTCTTTAAATAATTATATCTCTATGGATTATATGCTAATGTGTTGGGTGTGTTTCTCCAGCGAGCATATACCTGAAATGTAAAAGGCAAGCTTTTGTAATAATATGATTATACATAATCTCATTTGTTTAATATTTAGCAGTAAATATATGGTAATAATTATTATTTTGCAAATTCATATGTGTGTTTTGTAAATTTTAACAATAAGAATGCGGCAAGATGTTTTGTTTTAGATTAACTGACGGTAGTGTTCTTTTTCAATTCTTTCAGCTTGTTTACATCGGGATGGAGATTTATGTGGAACACCTGCGGGGTATATTTATCCCCTTTATAGGTGATGATAAATCGATAGTCGTGTTGGGATATTGCACTGTCCGTCAACAGTCTGAATCCTGTAAAAAGATTGGGTATGTATCTTTTTGTTCCCGTCCACTCTGCTTTAAACCGGCTGTCGGGGAGTTTCAGCGATTCGACTTCAAGCGTGTCTGCTGTCATATTTATGATAGTTACGGAATATTCGATCCGGCCATTTGATGCGGTCGCTCCGACGTCATCAATATTAACGGGGGTTACATAAACATTAGTAGTTTCAATCAATGAAAGCGGATGATTGTATGCTTCCGCCTCATTGTATGGCGATGCCTCGGCGGCCTCCGGCGACGAATAGATGATTTCCACGCTGTCGGACATATTGGTCCTGTCTGTAGTTATTTCCTCGTGGTCGGCATTTTTGCCGTTACCGCATGATAAACAGTATAGCGTACATGACATCATTACCGCTGTGATAGAATAGTCTTTCATTGTTTTAAAGTTGAATATATCCGAACTGTGTGTCGCCCTCGAGACTCATATACAGGCGGTCTGATTTCTCATGATAGTCGATTGATACGATCTGATTGTTGAGCCGCAATGATTTCAGATAGTGTCCGTCAAGGTCAGTCACGACAATCTCGTTTCCAAATCGTTGCTCCATGAGGTCCTTGCCCAGATACACTATGTATATTTTATCGCCGGCAATGACGGGTGACGAATAATATGATTTACGACCATTGGGCTGTTCGGTAAAATCTGGACCATACACGGTTTTAATAAGTTGTCCATCAAGGCTATAAAACCGTATGCGATCGTGGGTAAGGTCGGCTGTCACTATCAGATTTTTACGTTGAGAGACTGCCACACTGCTTCGTACTTTATTTTCAGGCTCGATGTCGTCAATTACCTCGGTGGTTCCCGAAATGAGGTTTAGTCTGCCAAGGCGGGTAGCCAGACCGGTATTATCCTTATTCGGCATGTAGACCGAACATATTATTGTCGTATCATTCAGATAGTTGGCATAATTTAACGGAAACCGGCCTTTTGAGACGTCAAGATCAGCTATAGTCTCTGCATCATAGTCGGGAGCTGCCAGCGCACTGTCTAACCGGAAAGCCGACACATGCCATTTGTTACCGTCGATGCCGCATACCGTCCGTTTATGGGGAACGATGAAGATACTGCCGAAGTTACTTATTTCGCCCGGGCCGTTTCCGGATTTACCGAAAGAGCCGATATATCTGTCCTGAACGATATCATATGTTAAAAACTGATGTTCGGTTGATGTATGGTCATGGATAATCAGTGTATCGCCTATAATTTTTATATTTGAAAATGCATGAATGGCAGGCAGATTCATGTCGATAGGCGTGCACTCTATATACTCGATCACATCACGTCTCCCCATTTTCTCAACAAGGCTGTGGCTTGCACTCTGCCCGCAGGAGCAGAGTGCAAGAAGTGATATGAATAGATATAATTTCATATATGTGGTTTGGTTTAATGATATTTCATTTTGCCCGATACTCTGGTTGTATTCTTAATATAGGGATATTCAGTTAATGGCTTGATTTATCAAGCTGAAAATGGAGCGTGGTC
>CAJUBL010000075.1 GCA_910584665.1 uncultured Muribaculaceae bacterium
CAAAATATCTACGACTTTGGCAAACAATTAGTTGGCAATTAACTGAGTATCCCTAATATACACAAATGCTCTTTATGCCAGATATAGTGGATTATAAAAAGCAAGCTGTTGTAATAATATGATGACATATAATCTCGTTTGTTTAATATTTTGCGATAAATATATGGTAATAATTATTGTTTTGTAAATTTATATATATATTATAAATTTTAACAATAAGAATGCGACAAGATGTTTTGTTTTCCATCATATGCAGATATCATTGCAACTTTGGTATATGGCCTGGTGTTTATAATTCATATTTTAGAATATAATATCCATCAGCCGATGATTCACCAAGGGCATAAAGGTATTTGTCGTCGGGTGTCACGGCGATGGCTTTTACCCATTTATCCAGTTCGAGCATGCGTTTCAGATTGCCGTCCCGGTCAAAAACGCGGACTGTTTTTGTCGCATATTGAGTAGTTTCTTTAACAATATCAAGTTCTCTCATTTGCTCTGTTGTCATGCCGCAATACAACTCGTATGCATATTTATTACTTACAGTAAGGCTTAGGCAATAAAAAAAGGAAGTAGGTGTGAGTGCAGCCTGGATAACATCAGTTGCCGATTCAATAAGATATAGATCATTAGGATATGCGTCTACGATTTTTTTGTGTTTAATAGGCTCATTATCGAGATAGATAAATGTACGCATATCGGCGTCTGCATAAGATGCCACTGCAAAACTCCCGTCGGGACTTATGCGTAGTTGGGGCTGATATAACCGAATGTTGGCTATTTCAGATAATTTGTTATCAGTTAGATTTTTATCAGGAAAAGGAACTATAAATTCTTTCAGTTGCCCTGATTCCGATAAAATAGCGAACATGCCGTCGGCCGACCCGTTTGATGCAATAAGATATCCATTGTTTAATATCCCAAAATATCCGGTAGGGACATATTGAGAAGCATTGTTGTCAACTTTTTGAGTAAGGTCACCAAATGTAAGATATGGACTGATCAGATATTCCTCAGAAATTTTAAAGGTCTTATGATTTATTATATCTGCAGTGAAGAATGACTTGTCGTTACTACAATATTGAACATTGTCAATCCACATAGCCTCCATCGGTCCTTTCCCTTTGCCTAAGGTGTTACAAAAATTGTTACCGTTTCGGTCAAAGAAACTTATCAATGTATCACATTTACTGGTATTTGCAATTACAAGCAGGTTTTCAGTTGCAGTAAGTGAGGCCGGTTTGGTTAAACATTCATCATCAATAAAGAGTGTAGATGTCAGACTTTCGGTAATCGGGGTATCGCCATTATTGTTTTGACATGATACTATTGACAAACACGCAATACAGCCTGAGACAAAAGAAAGATTTTTCATGGTTAATTTATTTGATTAATTTATATATTCATTGCGACTACTGGCCGATGTGACAATCATATGCATACGCTATTTTATATTAAATAGTACTATAATCGGGTTGGCATCGGTGCCGTTCATCTCTATGATGTTCTTAAGTTCAGAGTCCAAATCTTCATTATTGCTGTCCAAGTAGCCAGGATTGATTATTGCGATATATTTATCTGACATTGTTTCGCTTATCAGATAGCTTATCTTTCCAAGTTTCAGGTCTTTGGCAAATCGGTCACGGGAGAATGTCGTTACTTCTCCGCTTTCTTTATTGTAGAAACTCATAAAACGTTCCCGATTTATTATGTACGAAATCATGATGCTTCCTGAAGTTTCCTTTATCTCATAATGTGATATATACCGGGAATCATATAGTTTGGTAGCAAAGAATTCCGTGCCGTCGTTACTTTCTTTTTCAAGCCATTCTATCGGAGCGAGGCTTTTGTTTTTTACTTTTGCTTTCCATCGGGGCGTTGCGCTGTTCCGGTTTATCTCATAGACAGTCATGTCGCCATATATCTTATATCCATAGATTTTATTCGAGAAAGAATAGAAAGGATGTGATGTGCCTGTATAGTAGCCGGATGTGAAACCTGCCCTTACGAAACTGTTTTCAACAGTGCCGTCATAATCTGTTATCGTAAAAACTTTTATCTTATCAAGATCATCTTCATTGTAATTATATGTATTCCATATAAGATAATCATTGGCGGAGACACATCCTGTCGTAATCATATTCCTGATGCTGTAATCCTCTGACAGCATATGATTGTCAAGGGAATAGTATAGCAGACGATTCTGATTATCATCATAAATACCTATCAATCGTTTATCGGTATTCACAAAAAAAGATTTTATGGTGATGTATTCACCTGCTCCCTGTCCCCGACGACCGATTGTTGAGATAAACTTTCCGTCATTGTCGAAACAGAAAAGTTGATTGGTTTGCGAATCGGAGACAAATATCCGGTTATCGGTCTGATAAATATCGTCAATGCTCCCCACTATTGATTCGGCATCGGTTTGTAATGTAAGGAATTCAACTTCAATGACATCGGAACTATTCACGACGTCAAGGTTTTCACCAAACTGTATGACAGGCACATCAGTATCGACTTCGTCTGTACTATACTTATTATTACAGCTATAGAAAGAAATAGCAATCAGGCTTATAGTGAGTTTTGATTTCATGGCATAATTAATTATAGGTGTTGCATATTAGTAATCGATTATAATAATACAGGAATATGCAACACCTATTGGTTTATTTTAAATTAGGGGAAGCGGCAACATAATGTACCCGAACCGCTACAATTTAATTTGTTTTTTTCTTGGTCGGCCTCAACCTTTGAAAATGTGCAGTTTGCCTCAATTTCACCATCAGCGAGAGCTTCGATGTTGGCCATCATGATGTCTGAGATTTGTTCACTATTGCTGTTGCCGGTCCGGAGACCTAAGTATCCGGCGGTAGTGATTGCTGCGGCAATGGCGGCGGAGAAAATGATTTTCTTCATGATTATTAAATTTTAGTTATTAATATTAGTTTGCCGGCAAACTGTTGGGTTTATTTATACCTGTCAATTGTACACTTGACGGAGTATTTCTTATGGGCGTAAATGCCTGTTGTGTCAGATATGGTGAATTGTGAAATCAAGCTGTTGTGATAATGTGATGATTCATGGTTCCTTGGCTTTAGAAATCTCTACAGCGATAAATATATTACAAAAATTAAAGTTTTCCAAAAAATATTATAATTTTTGTAAATTTTAACCATCGGATAGGCAATATCTCTCAATTTTCATTATGTGTGATTGTGGTCCTATCCTATTCAGACAGTACCTTGGTCTTCAAACAGAATATATAAGAGCTAATCTATTGATTATTATTGATATAAACCATTGGCGGGATTCTTAGCGGAAAAGAGTGCGGAGGACGTCGAGGGAGCGCATTGACTGCAGGGATGTGAAGTGCAGGGCGTAGTATTCTATGAGGCGGTCAAGAATAGTGTTGCGTTGTGTCGCGGTGAGTTTCCATCGTGAGAGATTGCGCGGTGTCATGCGCATGAGGATTACCGCCGCCTGTGCCTCGTCACGTTCCAGAAAACGTCCGTGCAGCGGTGCTGAATCCCTGAATACTCCGTCGACCATGTCAAACAGATAGCCGGGACGGTAGGTCGACACATCGGGCTCTATGCCGGCAAAGTGCATCATTCCGATCATGAAAAGCAGATGGAAGTTGGCCGTGCCGCGAACACCGGTGGAGTAGAACTCAAGCATGGAATCACAATAGTCAAACAATAGTCCGTCGGGCATCGAGTCTCTCATCAGGGTGTTCATGAAATCGACTATAAACAGTGTGACGGCGGCTTTGACGGGATCCCCGCCGAGAGTGTGCGGAGAGCGCGGCATCACGTCGCGCATTGCGGGCAGGCGGTCGCTGTTGTCGCGAAGGTCGGCAACGCAGCTGAATCTGCTTCCGGGCATAAGCATGGCACGTCTGCGGGCCGCCTCACGGCCGTTTCCGGCCGACACGAGGAACGACATGCGCCCGCGCTGGCGTGTGTAGGCGCTGAGTATCGAGTGACGGTCGCTGTGCCGCACCGTGCGCAGGGCTATGCAGTCAAGAGAGGTATACAAACCGATGATTGTTGTCAGATTGTCATTTCGCCGCAGAGCGATGTCTGCAGTTCGCGTTTGACCTGGGCCGGTGTCAGTCCCTGACCGAAAAGGAACATCATCTTGGTGACAGCGGCCTCGCTGGTGATGTCGTGACCCGATATCACGCCGGCACATGCCAGTCTGTCGCCGGCATAGTAGCGGCGGTCGTGCACACCGCCGTTGGGGCATTGCGTGACATTGAGTATGACTATTCCCCGTTCTACGGCCTCACTGACGGCATCGGTAAACCAGCGGGCGGTGGGGCCGTTTCCGGCTCCGTAGGTCTTGAGTATTATACCCTTGACGTCGGGCATGGCGAGCTGGTACCGGAGCGCTTCGGGTGTGAGGCCCGGGAAGACGTCGATAAAGGTGACAGCGGTATCCATGCCACAGCGCAGATTGAGCTGCCGGGTGAATGGCAGACGCCACAGGGCCTCTTCGTTGAAATGTATGCCGAGACCTATCTGGGCCAGCTTGGGATAGTTGTTGCTTTTGAACGCATTGAAGTTGTCGGCACTCATCTTGGTCGACCGGTTGCCGCGCCACAGATAGTTCTCGAAGAGTATGGCCACCTCCTGGATCATGGGTTTGAGCCGGCGTTCGCCGGTAGTGGCTGCGGCTATCTGCAAGGCCGTGATGAGGTTCTCCTCGCCATCGGTGCGCACCTCACACATAGGCAGCTGTGATCCCGTGATGATAACCGGCTTGTTGAGATTCTCGAGCATGAACGACAGCGCCGAGGCGGTGTAGGCCATGGTGTCGGTTCCGTGCAGGACGACAAATCCGTCATAGAGATCATAGTTGTCTGATATCGCCCTGGCTATGGACTCCCAGTGAGCGGGGTTCATGTCGCTGGAGTCGATGGGCGGATCAAACTGTATGTGACTTATCTCGTAGTCAAGTTTCTTGATGCGCGGCACGTTATCGATGAGGTGGTCGAAGTTGAAAGGCTTGAGGGTTCCGCTGTCGGGATCCTCGATCATGCCTATCGTACCTCCGGTATAGATGATGAGTATGCGTGCCTTGTGGTTGAATACAGGGTTGTCCATATCGGTCTACTTGACTTGGGAGCCGGGGGTGACAGGGCCGGTGGGACCTACGACTACAAGTGAGCCGTCGGCGTTCTCGGCCGACAGGATCATGCCCTGCGATTCCACCCCTTTGAGTCTGCGCGGAGGAAAGTTGGCTATGAAGCATACC
The DNA here is from genome assembly GCA_910584665.1 of uncultured Muribaculaceae bacterium. Lineage (GTDB taxonomy): Bacteria > Bacteroidota > Bacteroidia > Bacteroidales > Muribaculaceae > JAAVFS01. The sequence goes on from CAJUBL010000075.1 coordinate 5,263, forward strand.
TGCTTGCCCACGAGATCAGCCGGATCATAATACTTGGCTATGCCCGACACGATGGTGCGGTCTCCCATGCCGTCGTCGATCGTGAACCGGAGCAGCTTGTCGGCTTTCGGTACGCGTGCACATTCCTTTACAGTGCCGACCCTGATATCAAGTTTCATGAACGTGTCGAAGTCGGTCGGCTCCTGCACGGGCTGTGGCTGCCACTGCTTCAGTTTATTCTCCTCTTTGATGCGTGCCAGACGGTCGAGCTGGGCCTGTATGGCATCATCCTCGATCTTCTCGAAGAGCAGTCCGGGTGTTCCGGTTACTGTACCGGGAGCCACAATGTTGTCGCGGCCAAGATCATCCCAGGTCATTTTGCCGAGGCGGAGGGTATCGGCGAGCTTGCGGGACATGAACGGCAGGAACGGCTCGAAGGCGATGGCTATGTTGGCACATAGCTGTATGGCGGTGTACATTACCGTGGCCACACGTTCCATGTCGTCTGCCTTGGCGAGTTTCCAGGGTTCGGTCTCCTGCAGGTATCGGTTTCCCAGTCGGGCAATGTTCATAGCCTCTTTAAGAGCCTCGCGCAGGTGGAAAGTGTCGAGACATTCGCTCAGCCGTTCCTTTATCTCTGCGAGCTCGCGGAATGCGCCGGTCTCGGTGTCGGTGAGTGTGCCGGGAACGGGCACTGCTCCGTCGTAGTATTTGTGTGTGAGCACGAGCACACGGTTCACGAAGTTGCCCAGAATAGCCACAAGCTCCGAGTTGTTGCGCTGCTGGAAGTCGCTCCATGTGAAGTCGTTGTCCTTGGTCTCGGGGGCGTTGGCCGTGAGCACATAGCGCAATACATCCTGTTTGCCCTCGAAGTCGCGCAGGTATTCATGGAGCCATACGGCCCAGTTTCGCGAGGTCGATATCTTGTCTCCCTCGAGGTTGAGGAACTCGTTGGCGGGGACATTGTCGGGAAGCTGATAACCGTCACCGTAGGCCATGAGCATGGCCGGGAACACGATGCAGTGGAATACGATGTTGTCCTTGCCGATGAAGTTGATGATACGTGTCTCGGGATCTTTCCAGTATTTCTCCCAGCTGTCGGGCAACAGTTCTTTGGTGTTGGATATATAGCCTATGGGGGCGTCAAACCAAACGTACAGCACCTTACCGTCGGCACCCTCCACGGGTACCGGGACTCCCCAGTCAAGGTCGCGGCTCACGGCGCGTGGCTGTAGTCCGAGGTCTATCCATGACTTGCACTGTCCGTATACATTGGTCTTCCACTCCCTGTGACCGTCGAGTATCCACTTGCTCAGTGCCGGCTCCCACTTGTCAAGGGGCAGATACCAGTGTCTGGTCTCGCGTAGCACCGGAGTGTTGCCGGTGATGGCGCTGCGGGGATTTATCAGATCGGTGGCGTTGAGCGACGTTCCGCACTTCTCGCACTGGTCACCGTAGGCGTGGTCATAGTGACAGTGGGGACACTCACCTGTGACATAGCGGTCGGCCAGGAACTGCCCGGCTTTCTCGTCGTATAGCTGCATCGATGTCTTCTCGACAAACTCTCCCTTGTCGTACAGGTGGCGGAAGAATTCGGAAGCCGTCTCCGAGTGTATGTCGCTTGTGGTGCGTGAATAGATGTCAAACGAGATACCGAGCTCTTCCATCGAATCCCTGATGATCGTGTGATAGCGGTCGACGATATCCTGAGGTGTCACGCCCTCGTTCCTGGCTTTGATGGTGATGGGCACACCGTGCTCGTCGCTGCCGCCGATCATGATGACATCCTCACCCTTGAGGCGCAGATAGCGGGTGTAGATGTCGGCGGGAATGTATACACCGGCCAGATGCCCGATGTGGACCGGGCCGTTGGCATAGGGCAGGGCTGTGGTTACCAGCGTGCGTTTGAACTTCTTATCCATTGTCTTAGAGACTGTTCAGAATTTATATTACTTCGTTCTTATTTGGCTTCAAAGTTACGAATAAAGCATGACACAACCAAAAAGTCGATATATAATGGAAGATTTTTGAAAAAACATGCCGTACGGTTGAACCTATTGGCTGTCTGGGATGTTATAATGTCACAAAGCAACAAAAGAGAGATAACTTTTCCATTGCTTAGAGATATAATGTGATAATGATTGGTTTAACCATGTGAGGCACGTCGGGATGACGCGCCTCACATGGCTTTTGTTATTAGTCGGATATGTATGTGACTCAGCTGATATTCTGATTTTTTAATGTGATATGCGAATATGATGTTTTTCTGTGATTTTATTTGTATTTTTACTTCGGAATTTCTGTCACGATTCGATCGCAGTCAACGTCTTTGTAAAAAATCACATATTATCTCATAATTTTATGATCAGACAATCTTTACTTGCGGCTCTTATTGCCGCTTCGGCCTCGGGCATGACGGCCGAACCGCCGCTGTGGCTCCGTGACGTGGCTATCTCGCCCGACGGCAACACAGTGGCTTTCACCTATAAGGGAGATATTTTCACTGTCGGGATCCGTGGTGGCCGCGCCCGTCAGCTCACGACCCACGATGCTTATGACTCAGCCCCCATATGGCGTCCTGACGGGAAGCAGATAGTGTTCCGAAGCAATCGTGAGGGATCAGACGATATCTATATCGTCGATGCAGGCGGTGGCCGTCCCCGCCGGCTTACCACCCACAGCGGTCATGAGCGTCCGCTGGCATTTGTTGATAACGGGACGCTCCTGTTTCAGGCCAATGTGATACAGTCGCGCCGGGCTATTCAGGGCCCTTTCCAGGCCCAGGCCTATACCATAGCTGTTGACTCACTGTCTCCCCGCCCCGTGCAATACATGTCGGTACCGGTACAGGCCGCCAGTTTCAACAGCGATGGCCGGATGCTCTATCAGGACCGCAAGGGATTCGAGAATGTATTCCGCAAGCATGAACGCTCCTCCGGAACATCCGATGTGTGGTATGTGGCTCCCGACGGCTCCTATACCTGCCTCACTGCTTTTCAGGGGCATGACCTCAATCCAGTGTGGAAGCAGGGTACCGACACATTCTACTATGTGAGCGAGGAGGATGGCACGCTCAATGTCTACGAGCGCTCGGTCAAGGGCGATGGCAAACGTCAGCTCACGCATTTCAGGGAGCACCCTGTGCGTTCGCTGTCGGCCTCTGATTCCGGACGTCTGGCCTTCAGCTGGGACGGTGAGATCTATACACTGACTCCCGGCGGAGAGCCTTCGAGACTCGATGTCGAGATTGTGGCCGACGACTATGACAGTGACCGTGTCAGGCGATATATAACCGGAGGTGCCAGCAATATAGCCGTCAGTCCCTCTGGCCGCGAGGTGGCATTCGTGGTGCGTGGCGACATCTATGTGACCAACACCAAGTACAAGACAACAAAGCGTATCACCAACACTCCGGCCCAGGAGCGGTCGCTCGACTTCTCGCCCGACGGACGCTCGCTCGTCTATGACAGCGACCGTGACGGCCTGTGGCAGATATTCACCACCCGTATCGTGAAGGATGACGAGAAGGAATTTGCCTATGCTACCGAGCTTGAGGAGAAACTGCTGTACAGTTGCCCCACGGCCGCCCAGCAGCCTGATTACAGCCCTGACGGTAAGAAGGTCGCGTTCCTTGAGAACCGTACGGAACTGCGTGTCATCGACCTCGATACCAAGGCTGTGACAACAGCTCTTGACGGCAGGTACAACTATTCATATACCGACGGTGACCTGTCTTTCCAGTGGAGTCCTGACAGCCGCTGGCTCCTTACCGATTATATAGGAATAGGCGGATGGAACAACAGCGACATAGCCCTTGTGGCGGCCGACGGTTCAAAAATAGTGGATCTCACCGAGAGCGGATATGCCGACGCTGACCCGCAATGGGTGCTCGGCGGCAAGGGTATCACCTATGTCACCGGCAAATACGGTATGAAGAGCCATGGCAGCTGGGGTAATGAGAATGACGTGATACTCATGGTACTCGATACAGAGACATGGGACAACTTCGGCCTGTCGGAGGAGGATGCCGCCATTGCCCGTAAGGAGCGTGAACAAGCCGACAGCATAGCCGAGGCCGCGAAGCCGAAACCCAGGAAGAAAGGCCGGAAAGACGTCAGGAATGAGAAACCTGCTGTAAAGCCTCTGGAGTTTGACCTCGACAACCGCCGTTACAGACAGAGACGCCTCACCGCCGCCTCAGGACATATCGGCAGTAATTTCCTGTCACCCGACGGCGACACGTTCTACTACACCGCCATGGCACCCGACGGCAAGACAAATCTAATGAAGCGCGATCTGCGCAAGTGGGAGACCTCCATCCTTGCCGGCGATATAAAAGGCGGCTTTGTACCTGACGATAAGGGAGAGAATCTTTACATCCTGTCTGACAATGGCATGAGCTATATCAATCTGGCCTCGGGCGAGAAGAAAGACATCGAATTCGAGGCGCTGTATGAGCGCCGTCCCTCACTGGAGCGCGACTACATCTACGGACACATGTGGAAACAGGTCAAAGACAAGTTCTATGACGCGGATCTGCACGGTGTCGACTGGGAGGCTTACGGCGAACATTACCGCCGGTTCCTGCCGCATATCGACAACAACCGTGATTTTGCCGACCTCATGAGCGAGATTCTCGGAGAACTCAATGCCTCTCATACAGGTTCCGGCACGAGCGCCGGATCGGCTCAGCTAAGCACCGCCACTCTCGGAGCTTTCTATGACGAGAGCTATGGCGGTGACGGCCTTAAGGTTGCTGAGATACTCCCCCGCAGTCCTCTCGCTACACGCCGTGCTGATGTAAAGCCTGGCGATGTGATACTGTCGGTCGACGGTAAGGATATCAGGGCCGGTCACGATTATTACCCGTTGCTTGACGGGCTTGCCGGCCGCAAGGCGGCTCTTCGCGTGCTTCGTGCCGACGGCACCGTCGACACAGTCACCATAAGGCCTATAAGTACCGGTACCGAGTCGTCACTGCTTTATCAGCGCTGGGTCGAGCGTAACCAGGCAATCGTCGACAGCGTGTCGGGCGGCCGTGTGGCATATGTTCACGTGCAGGGCATGGACAGCCCGAGTTTCCGTACGGTCTACGACCAGCTGCTCGGCAAGTACCGCAACCATGAAGCCGTTATCGTCGACACACGCTACAACGGCGGCGGGTGGCTGCACAACGACATCGCCCAGCTGCTGAGCGGACGTGAATACGTACGCTTCACACCACGCGACCGCTACATAGGCAGCGAGCCGTTCTCCCAGTGGACCAGACCGTCGGTAATGCTCGTCAACGAGAGCAACTACAGCGACGCGCACGGCACGCCGTTCGTATATCAGGCGCTCGGTATAGGCGACATTGTAGGCGCCCCCGTTCCCGGCACCATGACCGCCGTGTGGTGGGAGACACAGATCGATCCGTCGATCTATTTCGGCATACCCCAGGTTACCTCACGCGCCATGGACGGCACCGTTCTTGAGAACCACCAGCTCACGCCCGATGTGCTCATCTACAACAACCCCGGCGAGGTGCAGGCAGGCCATGACGCCCAGCTCATAGGCGCCACCCGCCATCTCCTCGATAAACTCGACAAATAAATTCTCTTCTCCCCACTGTGTATTTTATAAAGGCGGGTTACACATCACGTCCCGGATCGGAATGATGTGTACCCCGCCATTTAATCAATATATCAACACCGGTAATTTTTGACTTTACAACTCTGTATTTCAAAAATCCATAATCACTTTCAAAATCGGTTGTCTGGCCATATCTGAAGATTATACGGTGATTATCGGTTTGCCGAAGAATTCTGATAGCATTGCAAGTGTTGAAATGGTGAAATTGTGCTGTCCGCTGAGCCATTTGGTAACTTCACACGGACGTCTGCCAAGAGCGTTTGCAAATTGTTTCTTTGACAGTCCGCGCTCCTGCATCAGGTCATAGATACGGTCGGAGATTTGAAACGAAAGGTCGGTTTCCCGCTGAATGCGCTTCGGGACAGGCCCCAACATTTCTTCAAGAGATTTCGTAGTCCGCTTCATAGCTCAAAAATATTGTCGGTTTCTATTGAGGATTCGGTTATATTTACGTTGCCGTTGGCTGCTTCCTGTTTGTATGCAATAATTTTCTTATCAACAAAAGTTATATCACCGATCGGAGATCCGGACACAATATGTAATCTATATGCCTTGTATTTTAAAGGGCTATGATTAAGACGATGCACTGGTTGTTGCGGAATTTTGAAAAAACGCACCGTGGCGGTGAACCTATTGTCGAGGTTAGACGTTATAATGTCACAAAGCAGCAAAAGAGAAAGTTTTTCCATTGCTTAGAGATATAATGTGATAATGATTGGTTTA
>CAJUBL010000076.1 GCA_910584665.1 uncultured Muribaculaceae bacterium
GCTTAAGGGGTCAATCCAACCTGGTCTAAGGGGTCATCCGAGCATGGGTTTTCCAAGACGTATCGAAACATAAGCGTGTGCGCTTTCCGAGCGTTCCCGGCACAAGCCTTGTGGGTTCCGTGTTCTGCGACGCCGCCGGCAAGGTCATCGAGAACATCGTTGTGCCGACGCTATCCAACAAGTTCGAGCCGGGCATGTACCTGATAAAGGATGTCCCCGAAGGAGCGGTCACCCTGAACTTCTCCATCCTCAACACTGCCGAATTCGACATGGTCGTGCTGTCCAACTCCGACAAGATCGAGGATATGGAGCCGGATTGGTACTACGACGAGGAGCACCTTTGCGCCGTACTGGAGACCGTCATCGCCGGAGATAAATTCCGCTCGTGCCTCACAGGAGGCAGCTCCGTGGCAAGCATGAGCTGGACCGACTTCCACTACTACAGCCAGCAACGGGGTATGCAGCAGATTGACGCGATGATGCACTCGCGCATCGCGAACCTCTGCTACGCCTTCTACGGCCGCCGCGACATGCAGGAGCAGTGCGGAGCCGGACAGCACACCAATGTCCGCACCATAGGGCCGGACACCATGACGAGGGGTATGCGGGACACGGTCGGCTATGACTACGCCAAGGCAATTAATCCCAACGTTACAAATTCTCTTATCGACGGCAACCTCGTCCACCAGTATGCCTGGTTCGTGGACACCGACCAGTTCGGCACCAGGATAGTGACACAGGTAAACAACATCTGCTGCCTGGGCTATGTCAACGCCTACGGCCACAAATACGAGATGATGGACGGGGTAGACCTTCCCAACGACAGCGGCAACGCCGGCAAATGGAGAATATGGATGCCCGACGGCACGATACGGTATGTCAAAGGCTCGACCAACAGCGGCTACTGGATAACCGGTGTATGGCACGGCCTGTACATGGACATGGTACCCACCGGCACCTTCAACGGTAGCTCTTCCACCTACTACACCGACATGTACTATGTAAACACCACAACAGGCCGTGTGGTCTGTCGCGGTAACAACTACGCGCACGCGTTTGGCGGCGTGTCGAGTGCGAATGCGTATTACGATGCTTCGTACGCGAACACGAACGTCGGCTCGCGTCTGGCCTTCCGCGGCAAGCTCGTCAGGGCGCAGAGCGTGGCCGCGTACAAAGCGTTGGTCGAGGTCGCGTGAGCGTCAAAGCCAAGGCGAGAAAGCGGTCGCGCAGCGACCCAAAGCGAAACGCGCCAACACGAAAAGAACGGCCTCCGAACATCATTCGAAGGCCGTTCAAATATAGTGGAGTGGGGCGGGGGAGAGGTATGCCGGAAATGAGCCGGGGTCACCCCTCAGACCCCGGCGAAGCCGGGCGAAAATTTTTTGAAAAATAGGGGTGTGGCGGAGGTAGTAAAAAAAGCGCACCGATGGTACGCTTCGTTTTGTGTGGGCCTCACGTTTCGTTTTATTTTTGGCGCGTTTCGTTCTGGAGGCGTCGCACGCTTCGTTTTGCGGATTATATGCTGTTTAGACCACAATTAATTTTTGACTTTTGTAAACCTTTTTTCACCTGGAGTTGTTTAGAATACAAACAACAAAAAACAGCGTTAAACACACACTGAAAAACACAAATTATTCAACCAACAACTATTTATTATTATGAAAAAAGCTGTATTTATGATTGCCCTCGCGCTCGGATGCACGACCGCTTTCGCCCAGAAGATTGACAAACAAGAGATGAAGCAGCTCAAGGCTTTCCTGCAGCAGCCTGCCGAAAAAGAAGCTACAAACGCCAAGGCTCTTAAGATTGTTGATATTAATTCTCCCGCTACATGGGAGGGTGTGACTGTAGTGGCAGGTCATGTCACCGCAATCGAGTGGAAAGATAAAAAACTTGCCGGTGACCTTGACCTCTCAGGATTCGACCAGCTCTCGAAGGTCGATGTGTCACGTAACAAGCTTACTTCACTCTCGGTCGCACAGGATGTTGCCCTGACAAATCTCAATGCCTCGCGCAATCAGCTGAAGAGCATCGATCTTGCCGGCACCGGAGCCCTCGAAACAGTCAATATCTATCGAAACCGACTGTCTGAATTCTCACTTGACGGTGCGCCTGCTGTAAAACAGCTTAACGTTTCCAATAACTATCTTGTGGGATTGAATGTGGCAAATGCAACCGCACTCAGGACACTTAACTGTCAGGGCAACCATCTGGAACAGCTCGTTGTGAGCGGATGTACCTCATTGAAAAACCTTTATGCCGGTTATAACAAGCTGACAAGTGTGAACCTATTCGGAGTCGAGAACCTTACCAACTTTAATATTGACGACAATGATATCACTTCCCTGATTATTTCGGGACTCCCGTCGCTCAGCACGTTCATCTGCAGCGATAACAATATGCAGACCCTCGCACTGCGCAACTGTAATGCTCTTCTTGATCTCGTATGTTCGTACAATGACCTTACCACTCTGTCAGTGGAGTCATGCCCCAATCTGCTTTTTGTCGACTGTTCATACAATGATCTCACGAACCTGACATTAAGTAACCAGACATTCCTGCAGCGTCTGCTCTGTAACAACAACCAGCTCACCATGCTTGATGTATCATTTGACCAGGCTCTTACATACATCAACTGCCGCTACAACATGATAACGGATTTCCGTACCATAGGATGCGACAATCTGCACATGGTAGCCTGCCAGTGGAACTATTGATAAATTAAACGTTCTTAGTATCTGCTGTCATCGTTCCTAAAGTTAAGCCTACAGCTTATACATCATAATACCAGAGGACCCCGGTATCGTTATTTCAGCACGATGCCGGGGTTTGATGCATTGGTATATTTCTATATTTGACTCACATAATTGCCTCCGGCACCGCGCACCGGCCTTACGGACGACGTTCGCTATTATGTTTCATCGAATATTCTCCGTATATTTGTACTTGTTTTCGATATATCGGTTGATTATGAACCATAACATTATTATGAGCATAGGATTAATTGCTGCCACTGCTGTTTCCGGTGATGCGTCTGCAATTTCCGGCAATACCGGAGATGACAGACGTTATGATGAATTTCCGATATATATGGGTGATGATCTCGGATGCATTGTCAGTGAATCCGGTACGCATTTTACGTTATGGACTCCGGAGGCCGACGAGGTTAACATTCAGTTCTATGATCATGATCTCAATACACCTCCGGTATCAATCCATCGAATGACCCGTAGCTATAATGGAACATGGCGTTTCAGCACTCCGGTGAATATTATAGGTAAGTTTTATACGTTCAGGGTCAGGTATGACGGAAAATGGCTTGACGAGACGCCCGGGCCATGGGCACGTGCGGTTGGAACAAACGGTCAGCGTGCTGCCGTCATAGATCTGTCTTCAACAGATCCCGAAGGATGGGATGCGGATCGCGGACCCTGGCTTGACAGTTATACAGATGCTGTAATATACGAGATGCATCACAGAGATTTTTCCATACATCCGTCAAGCAATATTGTTAATAAAGGAAAATTCATCTCTCTTGCCGAACCATATACGACCAATGACGACGGGTTGTCTACAGGAGTGGATCACCTGAAAGAACTGGGAATTACACATGTACAGCTGATGCCATCGGCCGACTTCGGCTCTATTGATGAATCCCGTCTTGATATGCCGCAATATAACTGGGGATATGATCCTGTATGCTATAATGTCCCGGAAGGAAGTTATTCCACCAATCCCGCATCTCCGAAAACCCGGATAACGGAGATGAAGCATATGATAAAAACATTGCATGACGCAGGCATCGGAGTTATAATGGATGTGGTGTATAATCATACCGCACACAATTCTCCGTTTGAATTGACCGCACCGGGATATTATTACCGGCCGGGAGCAAACGGCTCGGGTTGCGGCAACGAAGTTGCCGATGAACGTCCGCAGGTATCACATTTCATTATCGAGTCATTGAAATACTGGATGACAGAATACCATGTTGATGGTTTCAGATTTGATCTGATGGGACTTCATGACCGTGGGACCATGATCCGTATCGAACAGGAACTGAGAGCAGTCAGACCAGATGTCATATTATATGGAGAAGGCTGGACTGCAGGTGATTCTCCTTTGCCTGTTACAAGACGAACCTTGAAAGATTCGATCGGAGACATACCGGGAATAGCAGTCTTTAATGATGACCTGAGGGATGCTGTCAAAGGGTATTATAATGATGCCGCCGACAAGGGATTTGTTCAGGGGAAGCCCGGATTAGAAGAGGCGGTCAGGATAGGCATTGTGGGTGCGACAGATCATCCTCAGGTCGATTACCGCAAAGGGATAAAGTCTTATAAACCGTATGCCGCGTCTCCTTGTCAGGTAATCAATTATGTCTCATGTCATGATAATCTCATGTTAACCGACAAGCTGACAGCCTCAATGCCGGCTTCTACTGAAGAGGACCGGTTGCGGGCCCATAAACTTGCCATGACGATAGTAATGACATCACAGGGGGTGCCTTTCATTTTTTCGGGAGAAGAAATGTCCCGGACCAAGCATGGCGACTCAGACAGTTATTGTTCGCCCGACAGCATTAACGCAATCGACTGGAATCTGAAGACTGTAAACACCGATCTTGTGAAGTTTTATTGCCAGCTGATAAGTCTCAGAAGAAAACATCCCGCATTCAGAATGTCGACCTCCGAAGAAATAATAAAAAATTTACGATTTGACAAGACAAATAAGCCCAATCTCATTTCTTACTCAATAAACAACCATGCAAATGGCGATTATTATAATAAAATTAAAGTGATACTTAATGGTTCGCCGACGCCATATGACATTAAAATAGGAAAAGGTGACTGGAATGTCCTTGTACGTGACGGAGTGATTGACATCACTGATACCCCCGGTACGCTCAAAGGCGGCGGCAGTGTGACAGTCGAACCTTTTTCTGCGCTGATACTTGCACAATAAACAGTCTGTTTATTTAATAATAACAGACAGCAATGGAGCTTCTTCAGCCTGATCCCGGCCGTAGTTGCCGGATAAATTTGGCTGTTAAGGCCAATTGTTGTACCTTTGTCCGGAGTAATACCCAAAGTAAGATACTTAAACACGATAAAACTTATTTTCTATGAGTACCCACGAAAGTTACAGGCAGCTTACTCCAGCCGAAATCGATAAACTGACTCATTCCGGATGTACGGCAACAGACTGGTCGAAAGTAATGGTTAAAGACGGATTTGACCCTTCACGCTGCCGCCGGGTGGCATTTAGCGGTGAGGTAAGACTTGGTATCCTTGAACATATGTTCGAATGTACCGGAGGCATACATCTGCCGGCCTCTATCTCACGTGTCAAACTACACAACTGCACGGTCGGCGATAATGTCTATATTGACAATGTCGCCAACTACATAGCCAATTATGATATCCGTTCAATGGCATTCATTGAGAACGTAAACCGGATAGTCTCTACTCTTGACAAGACATACGGTGTAGGAACAAATGTATCGGTTCTTAACGAGACCGGTGGCCGCGAGGTGCCTATATATGAACAGCTGTCGGCTCAGCTTGCCTATCTTATAGCAATGTTCAGGCATGATCCACGTCTTGTATCTGCCTTGAGTGACATGATCAGAGAGCGGGCCGCATTACAGCTCGGCAAGCGTGGTGTGATAGGCTGTGGCGCCCGCATTACCAATACCGGAGAGATACTGAATGTTATGGTTGGAGACTATTCCCGTATTGACGGCGCATCACGGCTCTCTGACGGAACCGTCGCATCCTCCGAGTCGGATCCTGTTTATGTCGGCACAAATGTTATGGCCAGTAATTTTATATTGTCATCAGGCGCCCGTGTGGAAGACGGAGTAGTCCTGCTTAACAGTTTCGTAGGCCAGGCATGTCATCTGTCACATCTGTTCTCGGCTCATGATTCGCTGTTCTTTGCCAACTGTACATGTGAGAACGGTGAGGCTGCGGCTATTTTCGCCGGACCATATACCGTTACGATGCATAAATCAAGCCTGCTTATAGCCGGAATGTTTTCATTCCTGAATGCCGGGTCGGGATCGAATCAGAGTAACCACATGTATAAACTCGGGCCGATTCATCAGGGTGTAGTCGAGCGAGGTTCGAAGACCACCAGTGACAGTTATATATTGTGGCCGGCCCGCATCGGTGCGTTCTCGCTCGTTATGGGACGGCATGTAAACCATCCCGATACGAGCCTGCTCCCGTTTTCATACCTCATTGAGAATTACGGACGGAGTTATCTTGTCCCGGGTGTCAATATAAAGAGTGTCGGTACGATACGTGATGCCCGTAAATGGCCATTACGGGACAAACGTCGCGACGATGTGCTTCTTGATCATATCAATTTCAATCTGCTCAGTCCGTACACTGCATCCAGAATGTTCCATGCGCTTGATCTCCTTGACAGCATAGAGCAGACAGGCGGATTGACGGCCGACCGTTACTCCTACCGGTCTATGACTATCGAAGCCAAGGCATTGAGGCAGGGACGTATATACTATAACATGGCTCTTGACAAGTTTATGGGTAACTCGGTGATTCACCGGCTTGAGGGCATAGATTTCAGATCGGCCGGATGTATTAATGAGGCTCTTAAGCCTACTGCCGTCTATGGAACAGGGAACTGGATTGATATAGCTGGTATGATTGCGCCGGCCAGTGAGATCAACCGGCTGTGTGACGATGTCGTGAACCGTCGCGTCACAGATCTTGAGGAGATAAATGCCCGGATTGCCAGGCTCGCCTCCGAGTACTATGACATGGAATGGACATGGGTTGCCGGAATGATGAAAAAATGGTATGGCAAGACTTGTGATGAGCTGACACCTGAAGATATAGCCGCCATAACGCACCGATGGCAGAACAGTGTTGTCAGACTTGACAACATGCTGTATGAAGATGCCCGCAAGGAATTCTCCCTTGTATCACGGATAGGTTTCGGAGCGGACGGAAGCGACGAGATGGCTACTGCTGACTTCGAGCAGGTGAGAGGAGACTTCGAGAGCGATTCTTTTGTCCGGATGGTCAAGGAACACATTGAGGCAAAAAGTGCGCTTGCCCGAGATCTGCTCGAACGGCTTTCTCCGGTCATGACACACTCGTGAGAGTCTGGCCTTTTTGCAGATTAGACGGAAAAGTCTTAACTTTGCGGTATTGAAATCAACAGAAGAAATGAGGAATATTCGCAATTTTTGTATCATAGCGCATATAGATCACGGAAAGTCGACGCTTGCCGACCGACTGCTTGAATATACCGATACTGTCGACGCCAAGGACCTGCAGGCACAGGTGCTTGACGACATGGACCTCGAGCGGGAAAGGGGTATAACAATCAAGAGTCACGCCATACAGATGAACTATACTCTTGACGGTCAGGCGTATGTGCTTAACCTTATTGATACTCCCGGACACGTGGACTTTTCCTATGAGGTGTCACGTTCGATAGCGGCCTGCGAAGGCGCACTGCTTATTGTTGACGCGTCACAGGGTATACAGGCACAGACAATATCCAACCTGTATATGGCTATAGATAATGATCTGGAAATTATTCCTGTGATCAACAAGATAGATCTTGACAGCGCCAAACCGGATGAAGTCGAGGATCAGATCGTCGAGCTGTTGGGATGCCGCCGTGATGAGATCATACGTGCCAGCGGTAAGACCGGAGCCGGTGTTACTGAAATTCTTCAGGCTATTGTCGGTAGAATACCGGCACCTGCCGGTGATCCTGACGCGCCATTGCAGGCCCTTATATTTGACTCGGTATTCAACCCGTTCCGTGGTATTATAGCATATTTCAAGATTCAGAACGGAACGATACATAAAGGTGATTTTGTAAAGTTTGTTGCTACCGGTAAAGAATATGACGCTGACGAGATCGGTGTGCTTAAACTTGATCTGTCGCCACGACAGCAACTGTCGGCCGGTAATGTCGGATACATAATTTCCGGTATCAAGACATCCAGAGAAGTAAAAGTCGGCGATACAATCACCCATGTGAACTCACCGTGTCAGAAAGCCATCGAGGGTTTTGAGGAAGTCAAGCCGATGGTGTTTGCCGGAGTGTATCCAATTGAGACCGAGGACTTCGAGAATCTGCGTTCGTCGCTGGAAAAGCTGCAGCTCAATGATGCGTCGCTCACATTCCAGCCCGAGTCATCGGCTGCTTTAGGGTTCGGATTCAGATGCGGATTTCTCGGACTGCTGCATATGGAGATAATCCAGGAACGACTGGGGCGGGAGTTTGATATGGATGTCATTACTACAGTACCCAACGTGTCATATCGTGTATATGACAAGAAAGGCAATATGACCGAGGTTCATAATCCTTCGGGATTACCGGAGACTACTTTGATAGACCATATCGAGGAACCGTATATCAGGGCATCTGTGATTACAGCTGCAGAATATATCGGACCGATAATGACTCTGTGTCTCGGCAAGCGCGGTGAACTCGTCAGGCAGGAATATATATCCGGAAACAGGATCGAACTGATTTTCGATATGCCTCTCGGTGAAATTGTAATTGATTTCTATGACAGGCTGAAGTCTATTTCCAAAGGTTATGCCTCATTTGACTATCATTTGCATGACTTCAGAGAATCTCGTCTTGTCAGACTCGATATTCTGCTTAATGGCGAGAGTGTCGATGCGTTGTCCACATTGACACATGCGGATAATGCGGTCACATTCGGACGTAAAATGTGTGAGAAGTTGAAGGAACTCATCCCTCGCCAGCAGTTTGATATTGCCATACAGGCTGCTATCGGCGCGAAAATAATTGCACGCGAAACCATCAAGGCCGTTCGTAAGGATGTCACAGCTAAGTGTTATGGAGGTGATATTTCACGTAAACGTAAGCTTCTTGAAAAGCAGAAGAAAGGCAAGAAGAGAATGAAACAGATAGGATCCGTAGAAGTCCCGCAGAAAGCTTTTCTTGCAGTTCTTAAACTCGACTGATTGCATATGGTATTATACATGGAATGTGACATGCCCGGAGTCGCATTCCATTATTTTTATATGCCCGTCGTTTTTTACAACAATATTCAGTTCACATTTGTTAGTATTCCAAAACAGGTATAGATATGACAAACACTCAGAATCCGGCAGATCAGGCAGGGCATAATGTGTTTTATGCCGCCCGGCAGGCTCTCCGCCGTCATGCGTCGGGTGGTAACGTGCTGATCGCGGCTACAGTACTTGCCCTTGCGGTAGCCAATATTCCGGTTGTCAACGGTTATTATTTCGATTTCTGGAACCAGGAGGTAAGACTTCAGATAGGTACATTCAATTTATTCAGTCATAGCGGTCATGCCATGACGATGCTTCAGTTCATCAACGATGCTCTGATGGCGATTTTTTTCTTCAGTATTGGCCTTGAAATAAAGCGGGAAGTGCTGGTAGGTGAACTCTCATCGTTTAAACAGGCGCTGTTGCCTATTGTTGCGGCTATAGGCGGTATGATTATTCCTGTTGTGATATTCTTCATGCTTAGTGCCGGAACAGATTATACAAACGGAGCCGCTATACCTATGGCTACCGACATTGCATTCTCACTCGGTGTGCTTGCAATGCTCGGATCGAGAGTCCCGATATCATTGAAAATATTTCTGACAACGCTCGCCGTAGTTGACGATATCGGTGGTATAATTGTGATTGCCGTCTTTTATTCCACTCATATTGAGGCTATGTTGCTGGTATATGCCGCCTGTCTTCTCGGAGTATTGCTGCTTGGATCGCTGATGAGAATCCAAAGCAAGATATTCTATCTTACCATAGGTACTGCAGTATGGTTTCTGTTCCTTAACAGCGGCATACATCCTACGATTGCCGGTGTTCTTGTGGCATTCTGTATTCCGGCTACTCCGGTATTCGCTCCCAAGAAATACATACAGAAAATACGTTCGTCGATATCTAAATTCAGAGCCGAGGATGATGAACTGCTTAACCGCAGATCGATTCTCTCGAAAGAACAGATGAACTATCTGAAGGAGGTAGAGTCCGCCTCCGATAAAGTAATATCGCCTTTACAGGAACTTGAGGACTCGCTTCATCCCATAGTGAACTTCTTTATTGTACCGCTTTTTGCATTTGCCAATGCCGGAATATTTCTTATGGATATGGACTTGTCCACTGTCATTGAGGGGATATCTCTTGCTGTGATAGCCGGACTGGTTGTCGGCAAGTTTGTCGGTATATTTGTTTTCTCCTGGCTTGCGATCAAGTTAAAACTGGCCCCAATGCCGGTGAGAAGCAACTGGAAGATGCTTGGTGCCGTTTCAATGCTTGGCGGCATCGGATTCACCGTATCGCTGTTTATCGCCAACCTGTCGTTCGGAGCAATGGGAGAGCATGGCGCGTATCTCCTTGATCATGCCAAACTTGGAATTGTCGTTGGTTCGGTTATGGCCGGAGTACTCGGATTTATAGCTCTTCGTCATACATTGCCAAGAGGTGCGGCCGATCCTATTGAAGAATAATAAGTAAGTCATAGAACCGATACAAAGCAAGGACAACCGTTGCCAGAGAGGGTGTCCTTGCTTTGCTTATGTCGGAATTGTTGGAACAGCAGGTTAAAAATACGTTAAATCAATTAAAAATTCCATTAACTCTTGGTCTGTTCAAAATAAAGTGTTAATTTTGAAGCGCAATGCTAATTAGCAGTTAAGATGTTAAATTTAACAGTATTTTTGCACATGAACAGACTATTTGTATCGTTTAATAAAAACTAAATTTAACCTTAATTGTTAATAAAGAAAACCTGAGAGCCTGTTCGGATTTATATGATACAGGTTTTGAGAGAGTTTGTCAGGCAGATTTTTGTTTGTGATGAGAGAATGTGGCCGCAGTTGCAAGATCGGAGAGTAGACAAAAAGATGCCGACAGAATACTAAGAAAAGAATTTTAAACAGGCTCTGAGACCTATTGGGATTAAGTATATGAAAAAATCGATTATATGGCTTCTGACAATTATAATGGCAATAGTT
This sequence comes from uncultured Muribaculaceae bacterium, assembly GCA_910584665.1. Taxonomy (GTDB): domain Bacteria; phylum Bacteroidota; class Bacteroidia; order Bacteroidales; family Muribaculaceae; genus JAAVFS01. Next base: position 11,018 of record CAJUBL010000076.1, read on the forward strand.
TTTGCCGGACTCCTGTACATGCAGATCATGTATATGGAGAGCATGATAAAGATGCGGGAGGATCAGTTCAGTGAAGGTGTGCACCGGGGGTTGCATAGTACTGCGATGAGACTGGAACAGGACGAGATAAAGTATTATCTTGAAGAGGATGTATCGCTTATTGAGACATCATCGGTCTATTCCCAATATCCGGATGGAACATTACCGCATCTCGGTGGTGTGAAATATAAATTCAGCACCGTCAGCGGTCTTGATGCCGATATTATCATCAAGGCCGATCCAAAGAAGATATTTCAGCTGCAGAGTGACCAGAGAGACTTTGCCAAGCGCTATCGTACTATGCAGCAGGATGCATATAAGGATCAGGTAAAACATCAGCGGGGACTTATCAACGAGGTTATACTGAATATTATGAGCCAGGCCGACAGCCGTCCCATACAGGAACGTGTCGACTCGGTCACTGCAATAGGCTACCTGTCCA